>NZ_JBJUDF010000338.1:0-5906 GCF_046067725.1 Planktothrix sp. | reverse complement strand
AACTTAACTTTTGATCAATTACTTACAGAATTTTTCAACACAGCGAACAAACATTTCAACACCCATTCCTAACACCGTTTCATCAAAATTAAAACGCGGATGATGATGGGGAAAAGCTAAATTTTTATCAGGATTTGCAGAACCCAAAAAGAAATAACAGCCTGGAACCGCTTCCAAAAAATAAGAGACATCTTCGGCTGCCATGGTTTGACATTCAGCAATGACATCAGCCGGAGTTTCAACTACTGTTTCTGCAATACTTTGCACCAATTCAGCCATTCGTTTGTCATTAATGACAGGAGGATATAAGGGTGCATAATTTAGATCATAACTGGCTCCATGACTTTGACAAACACCAGCAATAATTTGTTCAACTCTTTTTGCAAAAAATCCTTGATAGCTTGGATTAAAATATCGGACAGTCCCTAATAATTTAGCAGAATCAGCAATCACATTATCGGTTTTTCCAGCCTGAAGAGAACCGACTGAAACCACCGCCGCATCCAAGGGATTAACACTGCGGGAAACAATGGTTTGTAATGCTAAAACAATATGGGAAGCCACCACAATTGAATCAATGGTTTGATGGGGAATGGCTCCATGTCCCCCTTTTCCATGAATGGTACATTGAAATTTCTCAACCGCCGCCATTAATGAGCCACTACAAACCCCAATGGTTCCTAACGGTAAGTTATTCCACAGGTGTAATCCAATTAAACCATCAACATCTGGGTTCTTTAAAACACCCGCTTCAATCATCGGTTTAGCTCCCCCTGGCCCTTCTTCGGCAGGTTGAAAAATAATTTTAACGATGCCTTGAAAACAATGTTGATGGTGCGCTAAATAATAAGCGGTTCCTAATGCGATCGCTGTATGACCATCATGACCGCAGGCGTGCATAATTCCAGGATGTTGAGATTTATAAGCAACATCATTTTCTTCTTGAATGGGTAAGGCATCTAAATCAGCCCGTATCGCTAAAACTGGCCCTGGTTTTCCACTATCGAGGGTGGCAACAATTCCGGTTTTGGCAATTCCAGTTTGATGATCAATTCCCCATTTTTTCAGTTGTTCAGAGACAAATTCTGCCGTCAAGGTTTCAGTAAATCCTAGTTCTGGATACTGATGTAAACGCCGTCGCCATTCTACTAACTGGGGTTGTAAATTACGAATATCCAGCCGGAGTTGGGATATATTAGCTGAATTTAAGCTGGGAATTGTAGAAACCATTGGTATGCAGAAACTCTAAAAACTATGTTAAGAAGTGAAATTAATTATATAGCAGGGAACAGGGAACAGGGAACAGGGAACAGGATTGAATTAAGAAAAAATGATTTCTAGGTTTAAGTTAGAAGCAATTTCACTTAGTTTTTCTCGATCAGTCGGAACTTCAAGATAAGGCAAAATTCCTAAAATCGGAATTTGAGTTAAAGACTCGATCAGATGAATTGGAGTTAACTGTTCAATGTCTTGTGGAGAACAAGGTTGAACACAATTTAAAACCAATCCTTGTAGAGATACACCTTTTTGTCGAGCTAAGGCAACATTAGCAACGGCTTGAGCGATCGCACCTAACCGCACAGGAACCACTAAAATTGTCGGTAAATGCCAATCTCTAGCTAAATCTGCCACCGTTAATTCATCAGTCACAGGAGAACCCAGCCCCCCTAACCCTTCTACTAATACAAAATCTCGATTTTTTTGTAATTGACAAAACTGTGACCAAACTAACTTTAAATCAACAATTTTACCTTCTAATTCTGCTGCAACAGGAGGAGCCAAAGGAGCCTCAAACTGTAAAGGATTAATCTCTTCTAAAGATTGATTTAAGGGAAAATATTCATGATACAATTCCCGATCTCCCTTTCCTGTTTGAATTGGTTTCAAGACTCCTAAACTTTTGGATAAATAATAGGTTTGCCAATAAGAAATTAGCGCGCTGGTTAATACCGTTTTCCCAACATTTGTATCCGTTCCTGCAATTAATAAACTCTTTTTCACATTTCCCTATGAACTCTTTTTAATAGTTTAACTGATCATTATTCCAACTGAGGTTCAGTCACGGGTTGAGATTCACTGGGAGGAACTGGACTGGATTCGGGGGTTGGTTCCGGGGTTGGTTCCGGTGTCGGAGTCGGTTCTAAGGGAGGGGCTGGAGTCGGTTCAGGGGTGGGAATTGGAGCAGGTTCCGGTGTCGGTTCCTGTGTCGGTACTGGGGTCGGTTCCGGCGTAGGTGCTGGGGTCGGTTCCGGCGTAGGTGCGGGTGTGGGTGCAGGAGTCGGAGCCAACGTGGGTTCCGGTGTCGGTTCCAGTTCCGGGTTAGGGATAGGTTCCGGTTCAGGATTGGGGACAGGTTCCGGTTCCGGTGGAATAATCGGCGTCAGGGTATTAATTAACGTTAGGTCTAACTTATAGCTACTGTCTCCGATACCCGGAATGGGATTGAGAATCACTGTATAATCTCCACTCAAGGGCAAAGTTCCTTGCCACAAAGAAACAGCTTCCCCTTGATTAATCGGTTTTTGATCCGGCCCGACTAACGTTAACAAAACTCCTTCTCCACTCACCGAGGCATAAAACTGTTGTCCGGCTTCGGCAGAAACCACATAGTTAGCCGTTTGATTGGCTTTGAGGGTTCCTTGCGCCACCGTTGGTTCTCCAGGAACTAAATTGAGACGGTTGGTGGTGGGTGTTGGTAGGACGGTCGAAGGTGTCTCAGTTGGATTCGGTGGAATTTGACCCGGAGTTAGATTCGGTAACGGTAAAGACGGTATAGGTCTCGATGGACTCGTCAGAGGGGGATTCACTTGGGAGGGTTGCTCTTCGTTGTTGGGGTCAGCCAGTTTCAAGAATCCTTTCACCAATGCCCAAGAACCCCAAGCCGCTAAACCAGCCACTAAAACCCCAGCGATAATAATTGTGATCGGTTTATCCCAAATGGAGTGATATTTGGCAAAAATCGAATCGGGATTTTGAGTCGGGGAAGGACTAGAGAGAGGATCGGGTACAACAGGGGTATAAGGATTAGAATTCTGGGGTGAGGATTGATGCTGCTGGGTTACTAACGGACGTCCCACCGCAATCGTCGGCAGTTGAGAAAAATTAGGGTCTGGAGGTTGGGGCGTGGGAGACGGAACAGGAATGGGTTGACCTTGTTGAGTTTGGGGAAAACTGAAGGGCTGATTTAAAGTTTGTAACGCTTGTTCAACCTCTGGGGCTGATGGATAGCGATCGCTCGGTTGCCGACTCAACATCCGATTGAGAATGACCGCCAAATTAGGATTAACATTCACATACGGTTGCCAATTCCACGATAACGCCGTTTGATCCAGTAAATATTGAGGGTCTTGACCTGTTAATAAAACGATAGATGTGACGGCTAAGGCATATAAATCACTACTGGGAAAAGCTTGTCCGGTTTGAATTTGTTCAAACGGAGCATAGCCTAATTTTCCCACCCGAGTCGCGGGAGGTAAAGTTAAATCGGGGGTATTAATGCGAGTTGCTAATTCAATCACCACGCCAAAATCAATTAAGACGGGCAATTGATCTTGATGGCGTAAAATAATATTATCGGGGGAAATATCACGATGAATAATTCCTAAACTATGAATATGGGCTAAAACGGGTAACATTTGCCGTAAAAACAGCACAATTTCGCCTTCAGTAAAGGTTTTTGGAAAACCCGCTGCTGAGTTTTTCCGCTCCATTAATAAGGCGTGATAGGTTTTCCCTTCCACATAATCTTGAACTAAAAATAAGCGTTGATTTTCTTCAAAAACCGCTCCAAATTGAGGAATTTGAGCATGATGAATTTGGTAGAGAATTTGCGCTTCCCGGCGAAACAGTTCTTGAGATTTTTGTAGGGCGTAGGTTCCAGCTTGGACGGGAATAAATTCTTTTAAAGCGCAGCGCTCGTTAAATCGTCCTTGATCTTCGGCTAAATAGGTACGACCAAATCCCCCCTGACCTAAAACACCGATCAAGCGGTAGCGGTTTTGCAGAATTGTGCCGACGGGAATCGCAGTTTGCATCATGGGTCTAGGAGGTGAGTGAGCGAGAAACTCGGATTAAAATTGACCCTTCGTATTATAGGACTTAAGTACAATTACGAGGGTTAAAACACAACGAACTACAGCAACAAAGGGTTTGATTCCGTATCGGTGAGTGATTGGGGAAGATGGACACCAGTTAACTCCTCTAACCATGAAGGGATAGGGGGTGTCAATAATTTATAAAAATACGATTTCTTCTTGCCTGATTGCCTCAACTGTTTTAACATAAACTTAAGTATTTTCCGTATTTTAATTTGTTCAATTCTTCTCCACAATGATATACAGAGAACGTTCGTGATTGGGATTTCAAGCCGCCGTGCTTGAGTGTACCGAAAAACGTCGTTAATGATTGGCGGGGCTGCTGAGTTGTGCCAACAGACAACAGCCACAATTCAATTCGCCAAATCTGTTCCGAATTCCAGTCTTTTCTGGAATGATTAAGATTGATTGCCATGAATGAACTGTGAGGGTTCGCCGTGATCCGTTCTGCTACATTACCCCTTCCGTACTCTGAGCCATTGGTTGCTGATCATAGTCGGTTACGACTCTTTTCTGGATCAGCAAATGTTTCTTTATCGGTGGAAGTAAGCCGTTATTTAGGGATTGACTTGGGGCCAATGGTTCGCAAGCGATTCGCTGATGGGGAAATTTATATCCAGATTCAAGAGTCGATTCGAGGTTGTGATGTTTATCTGATTCAACCATCCTGTTATCCGGTCAATGACAACTTGATGGAGTTGTTGATCATGATCGATGCTTGTAGACGGGCTTCTGCTCGTCAAATTACGGCCGTTATTCCCTATTATGGATACGCTAGGGCTGATCGCAAAACCGCAGGTCGGGAGTCAATTACTGCGAAATTGGTGGCTAACTTGATTACTGAAGCGGGAGCTAGTCGGATTCTCGCAATGGATTTACACTCGGCTCAGATTCAAGGATATTTTGATATTCCTTTTGATCATGTTTATGGCTCTCCGGTAATTTTAGATTACCTGATGAGCAAACAGTTATCCGATATTGTTGTGGTTTCTCCTGATGTCGGTGGAGTAGCCCGGGCGAGAGCTTTTGCTAAGAAACTGAATGATGCGCCGTTGGCGATTATTGATAAGCGTCGTCAAGCCCATAATGTGGCAGAAGTTCTCAATGTTATTGGGGATGTTAAAGGAAAAACGGCTGTTTTAGTGGATGACATGATTGATACGGCTGGGACGATTGCTGAAGGTGCTCGTTTATTGCGTCGTGAAGGTGCTCGTCAAGTCTACGCCTGTGCGACTCATGCGGTCTTCTCCCATCCGGCGATTGAACGTTTATCGAGTGGGGTGTTTGAAGAAGTGATTGTTACTAATACGATTCCAATCATCCCAGAAAAACAGTTTGATCAGTTAACGGTTCTATCGGTTGCAAATTTACTGGGCGAAACCATTTGGCGGATTCATGAAGATAGCTCGGTGAGCAGTATGTTCCGTTAATCACTTGTAGGGGCGGGGTTTTCCCGCCCATCATCAGTTATCCGGTATCCGTGTAGAGATTTTAGTCAGGATTCCAGAATTTACAACAATTTGTGAACGAGCAATCATCTATTAATCTTTTTAGTGGATTGAGCGAACGAATAATATCTCTTTAAACCAGGATTTTATTAAGGAGTAAAATGCAGAAACCGGGTTAAAGTCATCACTAATAATCTTGAGCGAAGAAACCCGGTTTCTATACTTTATCTAAGATCTCGGTTTGAAGACTCCCGTTACACCCTTTGGGTTAACGGTGAGATGAAAAACCGAGCAACATACCCAGCGTAGCACGATATTTTAACACTTTGCACAAAAACAGAAACTTGTGTTAGATTAGGTTTAG
>NZ_JBJUDF010000337.1:0-13977 GCF_046067725.1 Planktothrix sp. | reverse complement strand
GATCTCACGATTGCAGTAAATATTGCACTGTTGTTCGAGATCATAAATATAAATAATATTGGGCGTATTATCAGTAATACTTTGAATAAAACGTTGACTTTCTTGTAATTCGGCGGTTCGTTGTTCAACTCTAGCTTCGAGTTCTTGGTTGAGTTGTTGCAGTTGTTGTTCTATTTTTTCGCGTTCACGCAGTGCCACTTGCTGTTGACTAATATCATTTGAGCAACCAATTAAATAAATAATATTTTCCTGTTCATCCCGAATCACAGAAAGACGCAAGCTAATATTAATTTTTTCTCCTGATTTAGTGCGGTTACAAAGCTCAATTTCGTGGTTTCCTTTGAGAAATAAAGGCAGGAAGACTGAAGATTTAATTGGAGGCAAATCTTCAGGATAATAGAGGATCCTAATATCTTGACCAATGGCTTCAGCAGCACTATAACCATAAAGTTTTTCCGCTCCCCGATTCCAAGTGTAAATTTTTCCATAAATGTCTGTAGAAATAACGGCATCATGGATTCTTTCGAGGATCTGAGCTTGAAATTTTAACGTTTTTTCCTGATGTTTGATCTCGCTAATATCGCGGGCAATACATAGAAATGAATGAACTTCTCCCGCTTTATTAAATTCGGGGACAATCCGAACTTGAAACCAAATCGAGCCATTGAAATCAGGAAACGGATGTTCAAGGGTTTCTTGAGTTTTTGTCTCAATGATTCGAGCGAGGGTAGTATGCCATAAATTAATAATAGTAGTACAAAATCCTAAATCCTCTAAGGTCTTACCGATTAAGTGACTGGCAGGTTGTTGCATTAGCTTCTCAATAGCCGGATTACAGTAGACCGCTCGCATTTCGAGATCAATGCGATAAATAATATCTGTGGCGTTTTCTACTAAAGCGCGAAATTCTGCTTCTACGCGCTGGCGTTCGAGTAATTCAGCATTGATGCGTTGGTAAAGTTCTGTTTCGACCCGTTCATACATTTCTGCTTGTTGGATGGCGATCGCTAGTTGTACAGTTAATTGGTCGAGCAATTGGATCTCATAATCTTGCCACTGACGAGGACGATCACATTGATGAACAATTAATAAACCCCATAAATCATGTTGATCTTCTGATGCTGAGAGGGGATTATTTAAGGGTTCAGGGTTTCTACTATTTAATAAAATCGGAACCACTAAATTAGCCTTGACCTGAAACTGTTCTAATAGGTTGCGATGACAATCTGCAATGGGAGCAGTTTTCACATCTGAGGTTTGAAAAATTTTTCCTTGGCGGTAGGGTTGTGTATAATTTTCCCGAAAACAGTTGTCTTCAATCTGACGGTTTAAACAAGCAATATAATTGGGTAAAACAGCTTCAGAGACGATAAAACCAGTCATATCAGGGGAAAATTTGTAGATTAAAACCCGATCAGTTTGGAGAAAGGCTCGCACTTCTTCTACGGTTCTTTGCAATACTTCTTCGAGTCGTAAAGATTGGCGAATTCGCAAAGCAATACTATTAACTAAAAGTTGCTGTTCTTGCTGACGAGCAATCTGTCGTTTTAAGTCTAACTGTTGTAAGACGGACTGAATTCTTTGGCAAACTTCAGAACCGCTTAATTTCCCTTTGACCCAATAATCCTGCGCACCACTTTTGATGACCTCTGCGGCGATGCTTTCGTTTCCTTGTCCTGTTAGCATGACGACCGGGATTAGACTTTTTCCATAGAGCTTTTGCCATTCTTTAAGAAATACTAATCCGAGATCATCTGGTAATAGATAATCCAAGAGGATGAGATCGGGTTTAATCCGATCGCAAATCTCTAAGGCTTCGCTGATTAATTCAGCTTCTAACACTTCATACTGGTAGCGAAAGTCTTGCCGTAAATAGCGACTTAGAGTTTCTCTATCTTCTGGATTATCCTCTACAACTAAAATTGTGTAGCTAGGTTTGTCGCTCATACGGGGTGCAACTCATGATCTAATTAAGTTAATTAAAACCCATCCTCAACAAACCTTCCCAATCAATCCGTACCCCTGATCTAAATCACAAAACTTATTGAGTTAAATCACAAGTTTACCAAGCTTTTAATTACTTAACAATCTGAACAAAAAGTTCATCATGAACGATGAACTTTTTCTTTTTGCCTATTGTCGCCCAATTTTCGATACAATATCAGTGATTAACTGTACGTTCAGGATTAACCTAAACCCTTGAATATCCCATCTTTACTGGTTGCTCATGGTAGCCGTGATCCTCGTCCCCAACAGCGTTTAAATCAATTAGCAAAATCCCTAGAGGAACGTTCAAGCTGTTCTTTAGTGGGGACTGCAACCTTAGAATTAGCTGCTCTTCCCCTCCATCAGCAAATTCAAGCATTTGCTCAGTTCAGTTTATCTGCGGGTTATTCTCAGGTTCAAATTTTACCCTTATTTCTGTCTTCTGGGGTTCATGTTAATATCGATTTACCCCAAGAAGTGGCGATCGCTCAGGAACAATTAGGCACCAATATTCAACTGAAATTATTACCTTATTTGGGTTCTCAACTTAATCGTTTAGTTCCGTTAATCACGACAAAAATGGCAACGGTAGAAACGAAACATTGGATTTTAGTGGCTCATGGCAGTCGCCATCTGGGAGGAAATCTACCTCTGGAGCAGTTAGCCACTCAAATTCAAGCGATTCCTGCCTATTGGTCAGTCACTTCTAGTTTAGAAACTCAAATTCAAAGGTTAATTTCTTCTGGAGTTAATCACATTGGAATTATCAATTATTTTATGTTTTCCGGTGGAATAACAGATGCGATGGGTTCCGCCCAGCCGAAGGCGATCACTCAATCCATTCAACAATTTTCATTAGAATTTCCCACCATTAACTTTCATGTTATTTCACCTTTAGACATGAATGATCATTTAGTGGATTTAATTGAAGATTTATTGAATTAGGAATTAGTATGGGAGGCTGTAAATCCAATGATATAACCGTTGTTGCGCTGTTGTTGGGCTAAAGCGCAAAAATCAAAAGAAAGGGCTAAAACCCGAGAACAAGCTATACAACAATTGATGATTAGGAGGAATGATGTACGAATATCGAAAACTCAACCGTGAACAACAGAAAAAATTCAAGGTTGGGTGTTCTTATAGCGATGGCGCGATTCGAGACGAGCAACATTATTATCAGGTTTTAAATTATATTCATGATTAAGATTTAAGTTGATCCTCGATCTTAACCAACTTCTGAAAGGCTAATTTTGCCGCCCCTATCATTCCGGCTTGATTTCCTAATTCAGCAATTAATATTTCTAACCCTTCTCTGGAACTGAATAAAACTCGTTGTTCTAATTCAGCTTTCATCGCGGGTAAAAATAAATCAGACCCCGCACTAATTCCCCCGCCTAAAATAATAGCTTCTGGAGTTAACACATAAATTAAATTCGCTAAACCAACGCCCAATAATTTGCCATAATCTTGCCAATACGAGATCGCTTTTTGATCTCCCGCTAAGGCTTTTTCTGCTAATTCTGCGGGTTCTAACCCTGTATCTCGACGAATGGCTTGTACTGAGGTATATTGTTCTAAGGAACCTCGATTTCCACTATTACAAATCGGCCCTTCAAAATTAATACTAATTAACCCTAATTCCCCGGCTGCACCTTGATGTCCAACAAATAATTCCCCATTTAAAATAATCGCCCCGCCAACTCCAGTTCCTAATGTTAGTAAAATTAAATTTTGAAATCGTCTTCCCGCCCCTAACCAAGCTTCTCCTAACCCTGCACAATTGGCATCATTAGCTAAAATTACAGGTAAACCTGTTTTTTCTTCTAATACCCAACCTAATGGAACATCGTGCCATCCCGCTAAATTAATCGCGACCTTGGCAATTTTTCCGGTTCCATCCACAGGCCCCGGTGTTCCTAAACCCATTGCAACAATATTATTGACATTTTTTCTTAATTGTCTAACAGCATCGGTGATCGCATCAATCACTTGATCAGGCGTCGCGGGTTGAGGAGTCGGAAAGCTTAAGCATTGATAACAAGTGCCATCACTTCCAAATCGTCCTAACTTGATCGCTGTCCCGCCCAGGTCAATTCCTATGACTTCAACATTCATTACTGTTTCGGTGATCTCCAGGTTTTAAATATCGGGTTCGTCTACCATCCGACGGTCAATACTGGACTTAAATATAGGTTCAACCCGAATCCCTTTAATCGCGTTGGGGCGAACAACCATATATTCTTTAGAGTTACTATCTTCAGCCCGTTGCTTGATGGGAACATTGACAAATTCATTACTGTCAAATTTGGGTAATAAAACCTTGTTGTACCAGACTAGAAACTCTTGAATCGTTGGAAATTTAATTTCTTCTCGATGACCTCCCTCAATCATGAGGTGTACGACATACTCATCCGGCATTCTGGGCATAATGACTCGCAGCTAAAAACAATTTGGTTAAACCAACAAGACGTTAACCATTTAGGATTAGTGTCTCACTAATTGCCTCTAAAGTCTACTCAAACCGTTGGTAAAATCGTTACAAAAATTGACAAAAAAGAGGGATATGCCCTTGACAAGCCCGCCGTTTCGTGGGAAACTACTAATAGTATAATGGGGTGGTTGCAAAAAATTTAAAAATGCGAATATCCCATTATATTAAATCTTCAATAGCATCATATTACCATAGCGGCGCCTCCTAAGCAACCCCGAAAATTTTAAAATTTTTCTAAAAAAACAACTAAATTGAATCAATTTAACGCTTCTTATAAATTAGCAGATTAGTCAGTTAATGATTAAGGAGGTAAGAGGTGCGTTTGTCAAGATTTACTCAAACAGTTGACACAAAGCCGAACTAATACCCTTAAAATGTTCAGAGGTTTAGGAGGAACTTCTATTGAAAAACTTTACTGAACTTATAGATCAATAGAGTCAGAGAGATTCAACCCTGGAAAATAAAACCCACCGGATCTAGGTTTAGGGTTTGATCAACTCAACTCAAAAGCTTAATACAGCTAAACGTCAACTCATATACTGGAATTCATAAATGCCGAAACGTACTGACCTAAAGAAAATTTTGCTCCTGGGTTCTGGCCCGATTGTGATTGGACAAGCCTGTGAATTTGACTATTCAGGAACTCAAGCCTGTAAAGCTCTACGGGAAGAAGGCTATGAAGTCGTGTTAGTCAACTCCAACCCGGCTACGATTATGACCGATCCTGAGACAGCCGAACGCACCTATATTGAACCGTTGGTACCTGAAGTCGTTGCCAAAGTCATTGAAAAAGAACGTCCCGATGCTTTGTTACCCACAATGGGAGGTCAAACCGCCCTGAATATCGCGGTTGCCCTGGCTAAAAATGGCACCTTAGAAAAATATAACGTTGAATTGATTGGAGCGAAATTAGAAGCCATTGAAAAAGCCGAAGATCGGCAACTGTTTAAAGAAGCGATGGAACGAATAGGGGTAAAATGTTGCCCTTCAGGAATTGCCAATACCATGAATGAAGCACGGGACGTGGCCCGTCAAATTGGCAGCTATCCTTTAATTATTCGTCCAGCGTTTACAATGGGAGGAACCGGAGGAGGTATTGCCTATAACCAAGAAGAATTTGAAGAAATTTCTCAATCCGGTTTAGATGCCTCTCCCGTTTCTCAAATTTTAATTGAACAATCCCTCATCGGTTGGAAAGAATATGAATTAGAAGTAATGCGGGATTTAGCTGATAATGTGGTGATTATTTGTTCAATTGAAAACCTCGATCCCATGGGGGTACATACGGGAGATTCCATTACCGTTGCTCCCGCCCAAACCTTAACCGATAAAGAATATCAACGACTGCGGGATGCGTCGATTAAAATTATCCGAGAAATTGGGGTAGAAACGGGAGGTTCTAATATTCAATTTGCAGTTAATCCCGTTACCGGGGATGTGATTGTCATTGAGATGAACCCCCGTGTCAGTCGGTCTTCCGCCTTAGCGTCCAAAGCTACCGGGTTTCCTATCGCTAAATTTGCGGCAAAATTATCGGTGGGATATACATTAGATGAAATTAAGAACGATATTACCAAAAAAACCCCCGCTTCCTTTGAACCCACCATTGATTATGTGGTAACAAAAATTCCCCGATTTGCCTTTGAAAAATTCCCCGGTTCTGAACCGGTTTTAACCACCCAAATGAAATCCGTTGGGGAAGCAATGGCTATCGGAGGAACCTTCTGTGAATCCTTCCAAAAAGCCTTACGATCCTTGGAAACAGGGTTAGCAGGTTGGGGTTGCGATCGCTCGGAAAAACTCTCTAGTCTGGATCATATTCGCTCCGGTTTACGCACGCCTAACCCAGAACGAATTTTAACCGTTCGTAATGCAATGATCTTGGGAATGACGGTGGAAGAAATCTATGAACTGACGGGCATTGATCCTTGGTTCTTAGATAAAATGCAGCAATTATTGGAAACGGAAAAATTCCTGAAACGCACCGCTTTAAAAGATTTAGATGCGAATAAACTCTTAGCCATTAAACGTCAAGGATTTAGCGATCGCCAAATTGCCTTTGCGTGCCATAGCACTGAAGATGAAGTTCGCACCTATCGCCAACAATTAGGGGTCAAACCCGTTTATAAAATGGTAGATACCTGTGCGGCGGAATTTGAGTCCATGACTCCTTATTATTATTCTACCTATTGGGAAGAAGACGAAATTTTACCTTCTACAAAACCCAAGGTAATGATTTTAGGCGGTGGCCCCAACCGAATCGGACAGGGGATTGAGTTTGATTATTGTTGTTGCCATGCTTCCTATGCTTTACGGGCAGAAGGCTATGAAACCATCATGGTTAACTCTAACCCGGAAACCGTTTCAACGGATTATGATACCAGCGATCGCTTATATTTTGAACCCTTAACCAAAGAGGATGTTCTGAATATTATTGAAGCGGAAGAACCGATTGGAATTATTATTCAATTCGGGGGTCAAACGCCTCTGAAATTAGCGTTACCCCTACAACGGGCATTAGAAAAAATGACCCTAAAAACGAAAATTTGGGGAACTTCTCCTGACTCCATTGATATTGCGGAAGACCGAGAACGGTTTGAAAAAATTCTGCGGGAATTGAATATTTTACAAGCCGAAAACGGTATGGCTCGGAGTTTCAAAGAAGCCTTAAAGGTCGCACAACGCATTGGATATCCGGTGGTGGTGCGTCCTTCCTATGTGTTAGGGGGACGAGCGATGGAAATCGTGTATTCTGATGAAGAATTAGAACGATATATGATGTTCGCCGTGCAGGTAGAACCGGATCACCCGATTTTAGTCGATCAGTTCTTACAAAATGCCATTGAAGTTGATGTGGATGCGATCGCGGATCAAAACGGAAATGTCGTCATCGGTGGGATTATGGAACATATCGAACAAGCCGGAATTCACTCTGGGGACTCCGCCTGTTCCATTCCCTTCCAAACCTTATCAGAAAACGCTATTGCTACCATTCGCCACCAAACCATCGAACTGGCGAAGGCGTTAAATGTGGTGGGCTTGATGAATATTCAGTTTGCCGTCCAAGGGGAAAAAGTTTATATTTTAGAAGCCAATCCCCGTGCCTCTCGGACAGTTCCCTTTGTTTCTAAAGCCATCGGGGTTCCTTTAGCCAAAATTGCCTCACGGGTAATGTCGGGTCAATCCTTAACGGAATTAGGCTTAACACAAGAAAAACTGCCCACTTACGTTTCTGTGAAGGAAGCGGTGCTACCTTTTAGCAAATTTCCAGGCACAGATGTGCTACTAGGGCCGGAAATGCGCTCAACAGGGGAAGTAATGGGCATTGATACCGACTTTGGTAAAGCCTTTGCCAAGGCAGAACTCGCCGCCGGACAAGTGCTACCCTTATCAGGAACGGTGTTTGTCTCCATGAATGATCGAGATAAACAGGCTATTGTCCCTGTCGTTAAGGATTTCTTGGAGTTAGGGTTTAAAGTCAGCGCTACCATTAACACTCGCAAAGTGTTATGGGAAAATGGCGTGAAAGTGGATATGGAATTGAAACTCCACGAAGGACGACCGAATATTTTGGATGCGATCAAAAATCAGGCGGTGCAGTTAGCCATTATTACTCCGTCTGGGGAAGAGTCCCGCAGCGATGGAATTTTGATTCGTCGTTCCGCGTTAGCGTACAAAATCCCCATTATCACAACAATTGCGGGAGCTAAAGCAACGGTGGCTGCAATTCGCTCTTTGAAGGAGACGGACATTGAGGTGAAAGCACTGCAAGATTATTATGTCTAATTCAGCTTGACGCTTACGGTTGACGGTTGACTACTGAGGGTTGACCGTTGACTGTTGAGAATTGACAATATTCGCGACTCTATCCCAGTTGACAGGCAAGATGCCTGTTCCACGGAGCCTACTAAACCCTTAAAAATGTATTCTTTTCGATAATAATTGTTCTTCTAACGCTGCAATTCGGTTATAAGCTGCGGTTAACTGGGCTGTGAGTCGTTGAATTTGAACATCTGCGGTCAAGGTAGGTTCCCGACTGTAGTAACTGCTTTCTACATATTCGTCATCCATCAAAATATCTTTATGTTCTTGTCGGGATGAACTGACCCTTGTTTCTGGCGAATGGGAGGTAGAGGCGGAAAAACCATACTCAAGGTCAAGAAGGTTAGCGGTTTCTGTAATAGTGTCAGTAGATGCCTCTTGGGATAAATGCTCAGAGACTTGATCTGTAAGCTGTTTAATCATTTCGTATAAGGCATCTACTTTATGAGTTAAAGCGATCACTTGTTTGGTGAGCCCATCCATAAAAATACTCCTGTTTCACTAAAAAATCTCCTAAGCTAATCCTAGACAACAGATAACACAAGAGCCGATTATTTACTAAATTATTTAACCTTTTGCAGAAGCCTTCTGTTCTCTATCTTCTCCTGTTCAAAGAAAGTTACTTTTTGATGCTGATGGTATATTCTCCAACTCTAACTCTTTAGATCTTGTGGTTATTCTTTCTCCCCCTCGGAGAGACGGCAAAGAGAGGAGATAGTTTTGTTAACTTTTGTTGTGAATTTTCCGCCGATTCCTCTAAGGGAGGAAATTCGATGGATATTTATACTTGCTCCTAGTCAGGATTATAACTGTGTTTTCCAGTATTAAAGCGTGTTAAGTGAAATAGGTTGGCACTGAAGGAAAACTTGATTGAATGATCGGTTTTATTGGGGTTGTAAATTTGGATTCATGAGCAAAAAGTATTGAATTTTAATCAATTTTTTGAAATTAAAACTCAATGATTTTGAATGTTTTAATGATAAAAAAATAAAAATAATAATTACCTAAACATCATTATTTACACATTTGTTGATTCCCAGTCAATCGCAGTTCCCTGTTCCCTATTCCCTGTTCCATTTCCCAAAAATAGTGCTGTTGTCCTCATTTTTGGACACCTTAAAAATGACCTAATTTTTGTAGAGACGCGCTATGGAGCGTCTTGACTGTCATGAAATTTTGATTTTTTGTTAGAGACATCTTGAAAAATAGAGACAGTTAGTGTATCCCTTACCTAATTCTGCCTCTGGGTAGATGTTACTAACTGACAAATTCTAGTGAGTGTAGATTTTTCAAACTCATCAGAAGAAAATGATTGCCAGTTTAAGGTTGTTGTGATTATATTAAGAATTGTAACAAACCTTTGACTTTTTCCTCTTCTGTGAGGGGATTTCATCCGTTAATCTCGTGTTTAGGAGCAGCCAGAATGACAGCCCTGATCCAGCAAAATCAATTGAATACCGCATCCCAACTGGCGGACTATTTTCGTCGCAGTGTGGGGAATTGGTATTCAGAACGGCGGTATTACACCCTCCCCGAAGGTGAGACTCAAGAAGTTGCTAGCGAGATTACCATAGAATTTTTAGAACCGGGCTGTCCTGAACTGCTGATGATTGCTGAATTACACCAGTTAGATGATTCTACAATCCTCACCTGTGGGTCAAAGGTCTATTGGAAAAGCTCAAATTCAGTTTCCGGCAAAAAACTCTCAAAAGGGTCAACGGTCTTTGGAGTTTCTGAAACCTTACTCTATCGAGATAAGGGGTTTATGACTCCTCAACCCATTGTTGCCCAATATGATATGCTCGATGCCAATACGTTATGTCTGAGAACCGAGTACAATGGTTCTGTATTTGAAGAAGAACTCAAACTGGTGGGTCAGCGATACCGCACCCGACAAACGATTATTTCACGGTCGGGGGAACAAACGATGATTGGTCAGTATTTAGAGAAACGCATTAAGTAGCGACAGTGAAGCGAAGGTTTTTTTTACAAGGAATCAGTGCCTTAACGTTGAGTAGTATCCTAGCTGGATGTAAACAAGCTAGGGCACTCAGCGTTCAAGTTCTTAAAGGTTCTGTTCCGGTGCAAATGGTGAGCAAGTTTCGTCAACAATCGGATGGACAGGTTGTTGATTTCGTTCCCCAAAGACAACTGAACGATTTATTTCAGTTATTGCAGAAATGGAAGTCTCAACCGGACAATTCCGGGTCGCCTCAAACGGACTTGGTGATGATTGGGGACTATTGGTTAAATTCAGCCATTCAACAACAACTGATTCAACCTCTTAATCCTAAATTATGGTCGCAATGGTCAAAACTTCCCAGCCGTTGGCGAAATATTGTTCAACGAAATCTTCAGGGTCAATATGATGCCAAAGGCAAAATATGGGCAGCGCCCTATCGTTCAGGAACGACGGTGATCATTTATCGGCTGGATAAATTTAAGGCGTTAGGATGGACACCTCAAGACTGGAGTGATTTATGGCGTCCCGAATTACGCGATCGCATTTCTTTACCGAATCAAGCCCGGGAAGTGATTGGTTTAACGTTAAAAAAATTAGGTTATTCTTACAATACCTCGGATTTAAGCCAAGTTAAAGATTTAGAATCCCAACTCCGTAAACTCCATCAAAACGTTAAACTTTATGATTCTAATAGTTATCTCAAACCGTTAATTTTAGGAGATACTTGGTTAGCGGTGGGATGGTCTACGGATATTTCTCCAGAAGTGCAATATCAAAATGGATTAGCCGCCGTTGTTCCTGAATCGGGGACAGCATTATGGTTAGATTTATGGGTGAAACCTGCGGGAGTTAAAGCTTCTGCTCAGGCAACGTTAGCAGACAATTGGATTGATTTTTGTTGGTTGCCTCAAATTGCAACTCAACTGTCTTTATTAACCGATACAACCTCCCCGATTATTTTAGGAATGAACCCAGAAGAATTACCCCAAGCGTTAAGAGAAAATGCTCTATTATTCCCAAAAGAATCTATTTTAAAAAACAGTGATTTCCTTCAACCCCTTTCCCCTGCTTCCCTAAAACAATATCAACAGTTATGGGAAAAAATTAGGCTAGGGAAATAAGCTGTTACGAATTACGAATTACGAATGGGCAATAGGGAATGAGCAACAGAAATTTCTCCCCCTGCTCCTCTTCTCCCCCTGCCTCCCCTGCTCCCCCTGCTCCCCAGGGCTGTTTCATTTTCTCCCAAAATTTGGATGACCTCTCCCCCTAACCCCCTCTCCTGCAAGGAGAGGGTGGACTAATTATTACTATTAAACATCAAAAATCATTAATTACTCCCCCTTCCCTATTAGGGAAGGGGGCTGGGGGGTTAGGTCACAAAGGTTTTTGAGAGAGAATGAAACAGCCCTGCCCCTATCCCTCTTTTGTTTTTCCCTGTGTTTCCTGTTCCCTTTTGTAGCATTCTTTTCAGGATTTCATATTACATTGTTAATACTAATTTTCCTGTCATTCCTCCGGCTTCTAATCGTTGGTGAGCTTGGGCTGCTTCTGCTAAAGGAAAGGTTTGATTCACAACAATTTTTAACTTCCCTTCATCCATTAACCGAGCGCATTGTTGCAATATTTTTGTTTGATCTAATTGGTCATTAACACGAGATTGTAACATTGGTGTTAACATTAATTCTAAACTAATGCGTAAATTTCGTAACCGAGCATCTTTTAAGGTTCCTAACTTGGGATCAGGTTCTAAAATTGTGACTAAATCCCCATAATTTTTAACAGCAAAAACCGTTTGATAAAAGACCTCTTTTCCAACGGTATCAAACGCTAAATCAACCCCTTCTCCCTCTGTCCAAGCTAACACTTGTTCAACAAAATCAGTCTGTTTATAATTAATAACAAAATCAGCCCCTAATTCTTTTACAAAATCTATATTTTCATCCGAACCAACGGTGGTGACGACTTCTGCTCCTTGTAATTTAGCTAACTGAATCGCCACATGACCCACACCCCCAGCACCCGCATGAATTAATACCTTTTGTCCGGGTTGTAATCGTCCTCGATCATACAACGCTTCCCAAGCCGTAATTAAAACTAAAGGAGATGCAGCCGCTTCAATAAAACTTAAACTGTGGGGTTTAAGCGTTGCAAATTTTTCATCAACAACAGTTAATTCTGCATAATTTCCATACTTTTCACCCAGTCCCCCATTACAAAAATAAACCGCATCTCCGACTTGAAATTGTTCCACCTCAGATCCCACCGCCTCGACAATTCCCGCTCCATCACAGCCTAAAATTGCGGGCATTTGATCCGGGTAAAACGTGCCGCGACTGCGTAATTTTGTATCAATGGGATTAATTCCCGCCGCTTTCAAACGAACTAAAATTTCAGTTGGAGATTGAATTTCAGGATCAGGTAGATCTTGAAGTTGTAAAACATTGGGTTCTCCAACTTCGGTCATGATAACAGCTTTCATAAATCAGGTAATCAGATGTTAGGTAATGTAGGGGCGGGAAAACCCCGCCCATAATGTAGGGGCTGTATTACATTGTCAAAGATTGAACATCAGTTTCAATTAATTTTGCCAAACTTTGCAAAAATGCGGCTGCATCTGCCCCATAAATAATGCGATGATCGCAAGTAATATTCACTTGCATTTGACGTTTAACCGCCATAGAACCATCGTCAGAAACCACTAATTGAGGACGAGACGCACCAACAGCTAAAATCGAACCTTGACCCGGTGGCAGAATGGCATCAAAACGATCAACGCCATACATTCCCAAATTCGACAAAGTAAAAGTGCCGCTGCTATATTCATCCGGTTGTAACTGTTTTGTTCGAGACCGTTCAACCAAATCTTGCCACGTCCGAGACAACGAATAAATATCAACTTGATCGGCATTTTTTAACACTGGAGTGATTAAACCGCCGTCAGTCATTGCCACTGCGACCGCAATATTAATTCCTGCATGATATTGCGTTCCATTTTCAACATAACTGGCATTAACAATCGGATGTTTTGTTAACGTGACAGCCACAGCTTTTGCTAACAGTGCTGTCATCGTGACGCCTTTAGATTTCAATTGTTTATACAATTGATCCAAAGCATCCGTTCTGATGGTATATCCCACCCGGAACACCGGAACCGATAAACTCGCCATCATATTTCTGACAACGGCATTTTGCAAAGTGTTCATCGGGGCTACTTCACCCAAAGGAACCGCCGCCGCAGGAGCAGGAACCGGAGCCAGAGGCTTGTGAACCGCAGGGGCAGGGGCGACTTGAGGTTGAACCGTAGGGGCAGGGGTCGAACGTCCAGAAGCAGCTTGCACATCTTCTGCCACGATGCGACCATGAGGCCCACTTCCCGTTAATGTCCCTAAATCCAAATTCAGTTCTTTAGCTAATTTCCGCGCCCGGGAGAAGCCACAATTCTGCCATTGCGTGCCGTTGTCGGAGGTGCGGCTGTAACGGTTGCGGTTGTTGCTCCCGAACTGGCTGCCACGGCTTGAGCGACGGGTGCTGGGGCGGATGTTGTGGCACTCTGAGAAGATGCCTTTTGTTTGGCTTGTTCAATTTCGGCTTGGGTTTCTGCGATTAACGCAATGGTATTACCCACTGGGGCAGATTCTCCTGCTGGAACAATAATCGTCGCCAGAAATCCTTCATAAAAGGATTCCACATCCATATCAGCTTTATCCGACTC
>NZ_JBJUDF010000336.1:0-10504 GCF_046067725.1 Planktothrix sp. | reverse complement strand
TCCTTGGAAAGAAGTGTTATATCCCATTGCTCGTCAATATGCTGAAAAATGGCGAGAGTACCGGATGATTTTGTTAGATAAAGGCAGAAGTTTAGAGGAGATTCAGCGACGGGGCGGGGATGATGAACTGAATTTATTGATTTTAGAAGAGGAGGAGGAAGATCGGGAGTTTGGTTTTACGGGAGATCGAGATTACAAATATAACGTTAAGGAAGAAAAGTATATTCAAGAACTGGCGCAGTTTTTAGGAATTTGCCATTGTATTTTAGTGGGTTTGCTGGCGGATCGCTATCATTTCTCCCATGCTGATGTGCGTCCGAAACTGCCTGAACTATTGCCGAGTTTATTGGAAAAGGTGCCGAGTGAAAGTTTGAAGCAAATGTTGGTGGGTGAGATTGTTTCTAGTTATCAAAGTCTTTATCAGTTAGCGGGATGCGATCGCCCTCATCTGATTCCCGATTTCTATTTAGATTTAGCGCTGAGTTTGAGTCATTTACCCGATCAATCTTGGGCAAAAAAACAGATTGAGTATTCCATACAAGTTTGGCTGATGTTGAGAAATTGGGTTTCTTCTATTGAAGAACAAAAACTGAGTTTTTTAGACTTATTAGAAGCTGTTACATCAGCTTTGACTGTGTGGGATAAAGAATATGTGGAAAAGCTGAATGGGTGTTTGGCTGCTATTGGGGAAAGTCAACACCAAAAAATGATTTGGGAGGAGATGCAGCGCAAAGAAGCGGAATATAAACGTCAACGAGAAGCTGAACGTCAGCGACAATTGGAAGCCGAAGGTCAGCAACAACTGAAAATTGAGCGCAAACGCCAACAAGAAGCCGAACATCAGCGACAATTGCAAGCTGAACGTCAGCGACAACGAGAAATTGAACGCAAACGCAAGCTAGAAAATGCCTCAGTTGTTTGCACCCTGACTGGGCATTCTAACTCGGTTAATTCCGTCGCCATCAGCCCAGATGGGCAGACTTTTGTGAGTTGCAGTGATGACAATACAATAAAGATTTGGCAGTTAAGTACGGGGAAAGAAATTCGCACCCTGAAAGGGCATTCTGACTCGGTTAATTCCGTCGCCATCAGCCCAGATGGGCAGACTGTTGTGAGTGGTAGTGATGACAAGACGATTAAGATTTGGCAGTTGAGTACGGGGCAGGAACTCCGCACCCTGCAAGGGGATGGCTTCATTAATTCCCTCGCCATCAGCCCGGATGGGCAAATTCTTGTCAGTAGCAGTCATACTGTTGTGAGGAGCGGTTATTTCAATTGGGAGTCTTATACTGTTGTGATGGGCAATGATTACAATACCATCAATGAAATTAAGATTTGGCAGTTGAGTACGGGGCAGGAACTCCGCACCCTGCAAGGGGATGGCTCGATTACTTCCCTCGCCATCAGCCCGGATGGGCAGATTCTTGCGAGTAGTGGTACTGTTGTGCATTTTATGGGTGGTGGTAATGACAACACGATTACCATTTGGGATTTGAGTACGGGCGAAGAACTTCGTACCCTGACTGTGGATTTGAACTGGTCGGTTAATTCCGTCGCCATCAGCCCGGATGGGCAGACTCTTGTGAGTGGTGGTGATGACACGATTACTATTTGGGATTTGAGTACGGGGCAGGAACTTGGCACTCTGACTGGGCATTCTTATGAGGTTCAGTCCCTTGCCATCAGCCCGGATGGACAGACCCTTGTGAGTGGTAGTGGTGATGGGACGATTAATATTTGGCGGGTGGCGTGACCCAGACTCCGAGAAACTGGGTTTCTGCCATAACCTTTGTTACCCAACCGAGAGATAGTTTGAGAAACCCGGTTTCTGAGAGATAGGTTAAGAAACCCGGTTTCTGAGCCCCCATCGAGTACCGAGAAACCGGGTTTCTGCCATAACCTTTGTTACTCAACCGAGAGATAGCTTGAGAAACCCAGTTTCTGAGCCCCCATCGAGTACCGAGAAACCGGGTTTCTGCCATAACCTTTGTGACTCAACCGAGAGATAGGTTAAGAAACGCGGTTTCTGAGCCCCCACAGACTATAATTTTTGTTGAGAAACCCTGTTTCTAAATTTTCACCCATCCTTTAATATGCCACGTCGTCAAGTTATCTTTCAAGCAGGTAATTACTATCATGTTTATAACCGAGGGAATAACCGTCAGCTGATCTTTTTTGAACGGGATAACTATATTTATTTTTTGCGACAATTAAGAAATCATCTAATCACTAATGGGGTTGATATTATTGCTTATTGTCTGATGCCTAATCATTATCATTTATTAGTTTACCTGCAAACCGATAACTTCTCAGAGTTAATGCAGTCGTTTTCTCTGTCTTACACAAAAGCGATAAATAAACGTTATCAGAGAGTTGGTTCACTTTTTCAGGGACGATTTCAGGCGATTCATGTTGATCAAGAAGAATATTTATTACACTTAACTCGCTATATTCACTTAAATCCAGTTAGTGCTAATCTGGTTAAAAAAGCCGAAGAGTGGGAGTTTTCCAGTTATCAAGACTATATTGATTTACGACGGGGGAGTTTAGCGAAATTAGAAGGAGTGCGATGCGCAGCGGCGCGGCTAGCGCCATCGCAACTTTCCTCAGCCGATGATTACCGTTACTTTTTAGAAGATTATTCAAAAAGCCATAAATTAATCCAACATTTAACCTTTGCCGAATAAAACCGAGAAACCGGGTTTCTGCCATAATCTTTGTTTCCCAACCAAAAGATAACTTAAGAAACCCGGTTTCTGAGCCCCCACAAGAGTACCGAGAAACCGGGTTTCTGCCATAATCTTTGTTTCCCAACCAAAAGATAACTTAAGAAACCCGGTTTCTGACCCCCGCTAGAGCACCAAGAAACCGGGTTTCTGCCATAATCTTTGTTTCCCAACCAAAAGATAACTTAAGAAACCCGGTTTCTGACCCCCGCTAGAGCACCGAGAAACCGGGTTTCTGTCATAACCTTTGTTTCTCAACCGAAAGATAGCTTGAGAAACCCGGTTTCTGTGTTTTAACTTCCGCCAACCCGCGCCACATCACGGGAATTGGCTTCAAACGCCGCTGTTAACGCTTCATCCCCTGTTAAACCGGATTTTTCAGCTTCTTTTAATGCTTCTAAAACCCGCTTATAATCTCGTGGAATCACTTTAACAAACGTCGGAATCATTTCCGTCCAGTGGGCTAAAATTTTCAACGCTTTTTGACTCTTGGTATACTCCGCGTGTTTAGCAATTAATTGGTAAACCTGATTAATTTCTTCCGGGTCTTCCAACTGTTCTAAATCCGCCATTGACGTATTACAACGAGTAGCAAAATCCCCCGTTTCATCCAAGATATAGGCAATTCCGCCACTCATTCCCGCCGCAAAGTTACGTCCGGTGGAGCCCAGGACAACGACCTTACCTCCGGTCATATATTCACAACCGTGATCTCCCACACCTTCCACAACCGCACTCACGCCAGAGTTACGCACGCCGAAACGTTCACCCGCTAACCCTCGGATATAGACTTCTCCTCCCGTCGCCCCATATAACGCTACATTCCCGATAATAATATTTTCTTCGGGGATAAAGGTAGATTGAGCCGGGGGATAAATAATAACTTTTCCTCCGCTTAACCCCTTGCCGACATAATCGTTAGCATCCCCTTCCAATTCTAACGTTACCCCCTTGGGAACAAACGCCCCAAAGCTTTGACCCGCACTGCCTTGGAAATGTAGATGCACCGTATCTTCCGGTAAACCGTGCCAATGGTTTTTGGTGATTTCATTGCCTAAAATCGTTCCTACCGCCCGGTTAATATTTTTAATCGGTAACGTAGCACTCACTTTCTCCCCTTTCTCAATGGCAGGTTTACACAAATCCAGTAACACCGTGATATCCAACGATTTATCTAACCCGTGATCTTGAGGAATTTGACAATAACGGCCGATATCTTCCCCAACTTCCGGTTGATACAGGATTTTTGAGAGGTCAATGCCTTTGGCTTTCCAATGGTCAACGGCTTTTTTGGGTTCTAATACATCCGTGCGTCCTACCATTTCATTAATGGTGCGGAAGCCTAACTCCGCCATCAGTTCCCGCACTTCCTGGGCGATGAACTTCATAAAGTTAACGGTGTGTTCCGGTTCTCCCGTGAAGCTTTCTCGCAGTTTGGGGTTTTGGGTGGCAATTCCGGCTGGACAGGTATTCAGGTGGCACACCCGCATCATAATACAACCCAAGGTGACTAACGGTGCGGTTGAGAAGCCAAACTCTTCAGCCCCTAACAAGGCTGCAATTACCACATCCCGTCCGGTTTTCATCTGACCATCGGTTTCGACGGCAATGCGCGATCGCAAATTATTCAACACCAAGGTTTGATGGGTTTCGGCTAACCCCAACTCCCAAGGTAAGCCCGCGTGTTTAATTGAGGTTTGGGGAGATGCACCCGTCCCGCCATCAAACCCGGAAATCAGAACGACATCGGCATGGGCTTTCGCAACCCCGGCGGCAATGGTTCCTACTCCGACTTCTGAGACTAATTTCACACTAATCCGAGCTTTGCGGTTGGAGTTTTTCAAATCATGGATTAATTCGGCTAAGTCCTCAATGGAATAGATATCGTGGTGAGGTGGTGGCGAAATCAAACCCACCCCCGGCGTTGAGTGACGAACTTTAGCGATAGACGGATAAACCTTACGTCCGGGGAGTTGTCCCCCTTCTCCGGGTTTAGCCCCCTGTGCCATTTTAATTTGAATTTCCTTAGCTTGAGACAGGTACAAACTCGTGACCCCAAACCGACCGGAGGCGACTTGCTTAATAGCGCTATTTTTCGAGTCCCCTTGTTCGTTTGTCCAGGTATACCGTTCTGGGTCTTCGCCACCTTCTCCTGTGTTAGACTTACCGCCAATGCGGTTCATGGCGATCGCTAACGTTTCATGAGCTTCTTTAGAAATTGAACCATAACTCATCGCCCCAGTTTTAAAGCGTTTCATAATCGCTTCAATGGGTTCAACTTCTTCAATTGGAATAGGTTGACGATCTTTGAATTGTAATAAACCCCGCAAAGTGAAATATTTCTGATTCTGTTCATTCACTAACTGGGCATATTTTTTGAACAATTCATAATCCCCAACCTTCACGGCTTTTTGTAGAGAATGAATCGCTTCTGGACTGAGTAAATGGGCTTCTCCGTCTTTACGCCATTGATATTCTCCCCCGACATCAAGGGTCAGAGTTTGATCACCCGGACGGTCAGGAAACGCATTGGTATGGCGTAAAATAGCTTCTTTTGCGATTACTTCTAAATCAGCACCTTGAATGCGAGAAGCCGTCCAACTAAAGTATCGATCAATCACCGATTGATTTAACCCAATGGCTTCAAAAATTTGGGCACCGCGATAACTTTGTAGGGTGGAAATTCCAATTTTTGAAGCAACTTTAATGACTCCTTTAGTTGCTGCTTTAACGTAATTTTTACAGGCGGTTTTATAGTCTACCCCGACTAATAATCCTTGAGAGATCATATCGTGGATACTTTCAAACGCCATATAGGGATTAATCGCACAGCAACCATACCCGATTAAAACTGCAAAATGATGGACTTCTCGCGGTTCACCAGATTCTAAAATAATACCGACCCGGGTGCGAGTTCCTTGACGAATCAGATGATGATGTAAACCAGATACCGCCAATAAAGCGGGAATGGGAGCATGATTCGGGTCAACACCGCGATCGCTCAAAATTAAGAGGTTCACCCCCGCTTCAATTGCTTTGTCAGCCTGTTCAAAAATGCCCTGCATGACCGCTTCTAAGCCGTTTACCCCTTCTTTGGGGTTAAACAGAATCGACAGGGTAATGGCGGCGAAACCTTGTTCATTAACTGCTTTTAGTTTCCCTAATTCGGCATTACTGAGAATGGGGGTTTTGAGTTTGATCAGGTGACAGCTTTCGGGTTCGGGTTTTAATAAGTTGCGTTCCGCCCCGATGGTAGTTTCCGCCGAGGTGATAATTTCTTCCCGAATGGAATCAATGGGGGGGTTTGTAACCTGAGCAAACAGTTGTTGGAAATACTCATAAAGCAGTTTCGGGCGGTCGGATAACACCGCTAAGGGGGTATCGGTTCCCATCGAACCCACCGCCTCTACTCCATCCCGCGCCATTGGGGTTAATAACAGTCGCAAGTCTTCAAAGGTATAGCCAAAGGCCGTTTGTAGCTGAACCAAAGTCTCCTGTAGAGACGCGCCATGGCGCGTCTCTACGGGGTCTGCGAGGCGCGTCTCTACGGGGTCTTTGAGGTTCTCCAGGGCGACTAAATGTTCATTCAACCATTCCCGATAGGGTTGCTCTGTGGCAATTTTAGACTTAATTTCCTCATCGGCAATGATCCGCCCTTGTTCCATATCCACCAGGAACATCCGCCCCGGTTGCAAACGACCTTTATAGGCGACTCGTTCCGGTTCGATGGGGAGGACTCCGGCTTCCGATGCCATAATCACCAGATCATCTTTAGTGACATAATAGCGGGAAGGTCGTAACCCGTTGCGGTCTAACACTGCCCCCATCATCGTCCCATCGGTAAACGCAATAGAAGCGGGGCCATCCCAAGGTTCCATTAAGCAGGAATGATATTCATAAAACGCTTTTTTCTCCTCACTCATGGACTCGTGGGCTGTCCAAGGTTCGGGGATCATCATCATCACCGCATGGGGAAGCGATCGCCCTGCTAAGACTAACAATTCTAAGGCATTATCAAAAATGGTCGAGTCACTTCCGTTAACGTTAATGACGGGTTGAATTTTCTTGAGATCCTCCCCAAACAGTTCGGACTCAAACATCGACTGGCGGGCGGTCATCCAGTTAATATTGCCTCGGAGGGTATTAATTTCGCCGTTATGGGCAATATAACGATAGGGGTGAGAGCGTTCCCAACTGGGGAAGGTATTGGTACTGAAGCGAGAGTGAACCAACGCCAACGCACTTTCCATATCAGGATCATGGAGTTCCGGGTAATATTGTCCCACCTGCACAGGCATCAACATCCCTTTATACACCATTGTCCGACAAGACAGACTGGAAATATACCAATAGGGATCAGCACCGGGAACCCGAATTTCTGTATGGGATAATTTACGAATCACATAGAGTTTGCGTTCAAACACCAGATCATCGCTAATATTAGGGTTACGAGCAATGAACACCTGCTGCATAAAGGGTTCACTCGACTTAGCGGTATTCCCTAAACTAGAATGATCCGTGGGAACATCCCGCCAACCGAGAACAGTTTGACCTTCTGCGGTGACAATTTTTTCAAAGATCTCCCGACCTTTTTGGCGTTGTTGGGGGTCAGGGGAACTATAAATCATCCCGACGCCATATTGTCCGGGTTCGGGTAAATTAATATTCTGTTCTGCGGTGACTTTTTTGAGGAATTTATGGGGAACCTGCATTAAAATTCCCGCCCCATCTCCGGTATTGACTTCACAGCCACAGGCGCCGCGATGGTCGAGGTTGAGTAATATGGTTAAGGCATTTTCAACAATATCATGGGATTTTTGCCCCTTCTGATGGACGATGAACCCGACCCCACAGGCGTCGTGTTCAAATTGAGGATCGTAGAGACCTTGTTTTTCAGGGAATGCTTGAGTATTCATTGCAGTTAATTTAACGTTATCTATGACGAGAGGGATAGGAGCAAACGGTTTGCCGAGGGGACTCCTGCACGGGTTCAGGAAGGAAAGATCTAAGTTATAAGTTATGTTGTATTCTCCAATCTCACAGAGTTCTAATGGTATATCTTAAGGAAAACTTTAAGGAAGTGGAACGGGGATGATTGGGAAAATCATTAAGCGCGATCGCGTCTATCTCGTTTATTGTCGGGGTTGGAGTGAATTATTAATAATCCCTAACAAAACTAAAAATAATTGCGATCGCTTAAACTATCGTTACTTTTGTTTCTAAGTTATTGCTCAAGCCGTGAGTCTTTTCTTCCCTTGAGGTAAATCGGATTCAGAAACCGGGGATTTACAGGAGAGAACTGTAAGTTATTATGAAATGATATTGAGGTAAAACTCGGTAGATTACTAACAAGTTAAAAACCTATGGATAACAATAATAAACAAGTTTACAATTATACCGTTATTCGGCAAAAAGAACTCAATGGAGGTTATCATGCTTGTTGCCCGAAGTATCTAAAAAAAGAGAACCTATATTTATAGTATTTTGATTACGATTATTTTTATCACCTCAAGTTATAGTGACGTTAATTTACCAATCTAAAACAGATTCAAGATTAAAGGTGTCTCTGCCACTTGCCAATAAATAGATAGAGGCAGAACCTCGGCTCAAATATTCCCAGGTAGGAACCTGGGAACAAAAGAAACCTAGAAAGAATAGAGATATAATTACTGACCTGAATTTTTAGGTTTTTTCAAATAAGATTTAGCCCAAGAATATCGATTAGGATCTTTGCTTAATAGATATTCTACAACTTTTTTGCGCTTATTTTCATCCTTAGCATTTTTAACGATTTGCTTCATTTCTGCATCCTGATCTTTGGGTGAAGCACCTCGCTGAATGGCTTCCTCAAACCAATGCTCGCCTTCCGAAAATTGACCTCGCTCAAAACAAATTGCACCCATTAAAGTGTAAGGATGATGGCTATTGGGTTGATACTCAATTGCTTTTCGCGCACAAGTTTCAGCCTGATCTAGCTGATCAATATCACGAAAAGCACCGCCTCTTGTTGTTAATAAAGCTGATTTTAGCTTATTTTCTCTAATCGAATTAAAATTTATATTTTCTGTTAATTTTAATGCTCGCTTTGGTTCATTGGCTTTACGCCAATGGCTACTAGCATTAGGCAATTTCCATTGATTCCCTGTCTTTTGGTACTCTTGTTCATAGAAAGTTGCTTCTATTGTATGGTAAGCAATAAAAATTTTATTACTATAATTTCTATTATAGGTATTATAAAAAGTATAATCACTATAATATGAATTATAGAAAAGCTTATTTTCTATCAGCCAAGCCACATCAATTTCCTCAAGTCGATTTCCTTTGTCTAGTTTTTGCAAAATCGGGTATAAGCCAGTAGAAACACCTTGATCTGTATAGCCTGAAACATCATACTTAGATTTAAGATTAACAAAGTGTTTTTCTTTAGCGAAAACAAGAATATCTTCACGCCCATTCTGTTTAAGCCAATCAATATCAGTCTGACTTAACTCGTCGCCTGTTTTGATAGTAGACTTTAAATGATCAGCATATTTTTCAATCGAGATCGCAATTGTATCCATGAGTTTACGATTTTTCAGAAAGTTAATATCCTGATCAATTAGCTTCATATTTGCATCAACTTTTTTAAGAACTTTATGTAAATGACTTGAGGGTAAACTATCCTGAGAACCGGTGGCTTTATACTTAATTTTTAGTTCATTAAACTGTTCTTTTTGTTCATTTTCTAAAACAATATTTAAAGTTTCATTAAGTTTATTATCTTCCAAAAACTTTTTATCTAAAGAGCTTAGTTTTTTATTTTCATCAAGAGATTTTAGAATGGGATACAGGGGGCTAAAAACCGATGAATCCAAGTAGGCTGTCGATTTATACTTTTCTTTAAGTTCCGCAAATTCAGCTTGTTTTATTGCTTGTTTTTGATTAACAATTGCTAAAGTTTCTAACAATTTTTGTTGTTGAATGAATTCAATGTCTTTCTCGTTTAAGTCTGCTTCGGATTCTAATTTTTTCAAGATTGAATATAACGGTGATTCTTCAGGGAAATAACTTGGAAACTGATCGGCTTTATACTTGATTTTTAGGTGTTTAAATTTTTGTATTTCTAAAGATTGCTCGGCTAGATATTTAAGAGAATTTTTTCTCAAAAAGTCAACTTCTGAATCTGTAATCTCATGTTCTGAATCTAGCTTCCAAAGAATAGAACCAACGGGAGTATACTCTATCGATATATGACTAGCATCATACTTTTTCTTTAGCTGATCAAATTCTGCATCTAATTGACAAATAGCTTGAGCTTGATCTTCTTGCTTTTTTTGAATAGCTTCAATGGTTTCTAATAGTTGATTGTCGAGTAACCAATTCCATTCTATGTCATTGATATTCATTCCTAAATCTGCTTTTCGCAAGATCAAATACAAAAGACTAGAGAGGGATGAATTTTCATAATCAGTTGCTTGATACTTACATTTGAGTGTTACAAAATGTTCCAGGGAAAATTGCGGATTGTGGTTGATCATAGAGTTTGAATCAATTTTACATTAGCTGACTACACAGCCTGCTCCCAGAATTTCGGAAACGATTGAGGCTATTTTTTCCTAGTTCCTCTGATTTTACCAAAGGAAGTCTGTTATAATAATTGGTTTATAAATGAGGTAATAGAACGACTTTCTTGTTGATAAGCTTTACCTATAAATAAGCAACATCGTTGTTGAGCTTTAGCTCTAAGTGGGCTGAAGCCCAACAACGGAGTTTTTAAAGTGATATTAGTAATTTTTGTT
>NZ_JBJUDF010000335.1:0-4734 GCF_046067725.1 Planktothrix sp. | reverse complement strand
AAACCAGAAAGAGAAGAATCACGAGAGAAATTAAGAAAGGAAAAATGGTGGTTATTGAGCAGACCTAGACCTGCCATGAGAAAAGCCTTACAAGGATTATCTTGTTATTTTGCTATTCCTAAAATTGTCAAATATATTATGTTTACTCCTGTAGATATTTTAATTTTACCCTGCGAAGCAAAATAACAAGATAATCCTTGTAATGCTTTTCTCATTGCAGGTCTAGGTCTGCTCAATAGCCACCATTTTTCCCTTCTTAATTTCTCTCGTGATTCTTCTCTTTCTGGTTTTACTTTCTCTCTCACTGTTGCAAAAGGTAACTCATATTCTGATGCTTCTTCAATGGACATATTATTAAAATCTATAACCCAATCCTTTGTAGAAAAAGGATAAATTAAACCTTTTCCATCTACCATTATTTTTAACACATCTTGATTTTTCCGATCTTTTTTGATCCAATCTTGTGCAGTTTCTTCATCGATAATAAAACCCTTTCCTGCTAATTGACAACCTTCAAATGACCTATTTTTATTGGCTAATAAAACTTGGGCGGTATTGACAGCTATTTCCGATTTTAATGCAGTCGAAATAGAAAATACATTTTGACCATCTAAATAAAAACTGAGAGGTTTTTCTTTTGACCAATTAACAATACTAACGTGAACATTTGCATCTCCTGACCAATGTTGTGTAGAAATAGCATTATAAATCATTCCGCCCTTTTCTACTACATAATCTAAACTGGCTTTTCTTCCCGTAATTTGAGAAATAGAATTAGTACCAACTAAACCAGAACGCCCATTTTTTCCTAAAATATCGGCGGTTTTTCTAAACCAAAATACACAAAAATCGGGTTGTCCTTCTACTTCAGGAAATTTTTGTTTTAATTTTTCTACATATTCATCACCTAAAGCACTTCTTAACTTTTTACCTCCCAAAAACGGAGGATTACCAATAATAGCATCAGCCTTAACCCATTCGGTAAATAAAGCATCGATACAAATAATATTTTGTTCTAAAGTATCTAAAGGCAAAGAAGGTTCATTTAAACCTAATTTATCGATAGCAACCTTGCGCCCAATCATTAAAGTCACCTTGGCTAACTCTACCGCAAAAGCATTGATATCCATGCCATAAAACTGTTGAGGACTGACCTTTTGAGTATAACCAGAAATATCCTCAAAATTAGCGATTTTCTCGAATAGTATTTTTTCAATATATTTTAACTCTTGATAAGCGACATAGAGAAAATTACCCGAACCGCAAGCTGGGTCAAGAATTTTATAATCAATTAATTCCCGATATAATTTTTTTAACTCGTTTAAGGTATTCGCTTCACTGATTCGATTTTCCCAATATTCTCGAAGGGTGGGTAAAACAATACTTCTAATATCAGCTTCTGAGGTAAAATGAATACCGTGAGCATGACGTTGTTGTTGGGATTTTTTCTGGGTTTTATCGGTATAGTTCAAAGCGCCTTCAAATAAGTTTCCAAAAATAGAAGGACGGACTTTACTCCAATCTTGACCCGCACAAGCTAATAATAAATTTAACTCCCCGTATTCTAACTTAATCGGATGAATTTCTTGAAATAATCCGCCATTAAAATAGTCTACCCCTTCATAACGGCCATCGGGGACAACCCCGGTTTGATTCATGGCTTGAAAAAGTCCGCCTAAAATATCATAAGCATTCTCTTGATCTTCCAGACAATCTTGTAAACAACGGGTAAATATTGCGGGGGGAAGTAAACCAATATCTTCGGCATACATCGCTAAAACACATTGTAAAATAAAACGTTGTGCTTGCAGGGGGGTATATTTTTTAAAATGATTTCTTTCACCTCGTTCTAATAGAGAATGTAAAACATCTCCTAAACGTCTGGCTGCTTTTTCTGTAATTTCAACTTGATTATTTTTAAATTGAGGACGGAGATTTTTGGCTTCTAAAAAGCTAAATGCTGGAATGCGTCTGGGTAAATCTTCTAAAGCTATAATATCAACCGGGTCATCGGGTTGATTATCGAAATCATAAATATGGAATTCATCAAAATTACATAAAATTACATAACGGGGGCGATCGCTTTTTTTAATTCTAATATAATATCGTTCAGCTTGGGTGCGATACTCTCGATCTTGAAGATCACTTCCCCGTTTTTTCATCTCAATTAAAACATGATTTTTCCAGAGTAAATCAGCAAACCCCATCTTTCCTGATTTCCCAGCTTTTTCAATGCGTTGCTCAAAGGTGGCTCCCGCTTGTAGTGCGCCTTCATATCCAAAAGCTTGAAACAAACGATCTAAAAAAATTTGTGCTTGTCCCTTTTCATCTCCAGTTATATACTGTTGACAATAATTAACAAATTGCTGCAAACTTTCTGGTGTCGTTGGCATTAGTACAATCCGCGATTAACCTGAAATTTAATTATATCGATTCAGAATGAAACGATCAACTGGGTTTCGATAGATAGATGACCGCCAGAAACCCAGTTTTTTAATTCGCTTTTTAAGCTACACCCAGAAATTGATGGCAACGGAATACAGATTCCTGATGTGATAGCAATTAGCTTGTGTTTTTGTTGGTTTGAGGTTATATCAGATCACCTTAAGTTTAATGCTGATCTCGAAATTGTTTAATGAATTCTACAACTTCGGTCTGTTTCTCAGAAGATGCCCAAATTAACGCTGTCCAATTATTTTGATCTTTGGCGGTTAAATCGGCTCCTTGATTTAATAATAATTCGACAATCGGTTTATGTCCACTACCTGCGGCTGCCATTAATCCGGTTAAACCAAAATCAGTTTTAGTGTTAATGTCCGCACCGCAATCTAATAATAACTGTACAATTTCTATATTGCCACTAGCAGCAGCTTCCATTAAGGGAGTCCAACCATCTTGATCAACGCCATTGACATCCGCTCCCGCTTGTAATAATAGTTTTACTATCTCTTTTTGTCCTAAATTAATGGCAGTAATTAATGGGGTATTTCCGGTTTCATCCTGAGCATTGAGATCAAGGTTTTGATTGATACACTCTTGAACTTTCTCAAGTTCTCCGGTTTGAATTGACTTGATTAATTCAGTCATGAGCTTTACTCCGGTTTGATTACTGTATTTAAAAATAGGGTGATTCGGTTAATGATTCCTAAAAAATCATAGCATTTATCCCTGGATATCTGATAGCAAATTTAAGATTTTTAAGATTAATAAATTGACAAGGTTTGAAACTTGAGCTATTATTGTCAATAAGTTATAATTAGGGATATTATGTCTAATCCGTTCCTGCACCTCGACTATGAACCCGCATTTGAGGCGTTAGGCGGTGATTATTCCGATGTTGTAGCCGCGAGTGAGTTTCCGATCCATATCCTGCGGTTTCGTAATGATCAAGTTTTAACCCGGTTAGGGCTGAACCCGGAAACCGTAACAGACGAGCACTTGATCGAAGCCTTTGGCAAATTTGAAACCGTGCAGCCCTTATTAGCCATGCGTTATCACGGTTATCAATTTGGAGAATATAACCCGTATTTAGGAGATGGACGGGGGTTTTTATATGGTCAAGTGCGGGGAATGGATGGAGAATTATATGATTTTGGCACAAAGGGATCGGGAAGAACGCCCTACTCCAGAAATGCCGACGGAAGACTAACCTTAAAAGGGGGAGTTCGGGAAGTTTTAGCCGCCGAAATGTTGCATCGCATGAAGGTAAGAACGTCTCGATGTTTAAGTTTAATTGAAACCGGGGAACAACTATGGCGAGGAGATGAACCTTCCCCGACTCGATCATCTGTAATGGTGCGGTTTAGTCGCTCCCATATTCGGTTCGGAACCTTTGAACGGCTACATTATTTCAAACGACCGGATTTAATCGAAAAATTGTTAGATCATGTGATTACTTATTATTATTCTAACTTAAAATCAGAACGCGATCGCTATGCTTTATTTTATGCAGAATTAGTGAAACGAGTGGCAGAATTAGCGGCCCAATGGATGGCTTCAGGATTTTGTCATGGGGTGTTAAATACCGATAATCTGTCAATTACCGGGGAAAGTTTCGATTATGGCCCCTATGCTTTTATGCCTCATTATAACCTGCGATTTACCGCCGCCTATTTTGATTATGGGGGATTATATTGTTATGGAAATCAACCCTTTGTTTGTGAAGGAAACTTAGAGTTATTACAAAAACCATTATCTTTAGTCATTCCTTTAGAAGCCCTTCAAGCGGGGTTAGCTTTTTTTCAAAACTATTATCGAGAATTCTATCGTCAACGGATGATTAATCGTTTAGGATTTTCCCAAATTCCTACACCGGAAGCGGAAGAACTTTTGCAAATTACGATTAATTTACTCAAAGATAATCTGATTCATTATCATGACTTTTTCATTCAACTACGAGAACAGTTTTGTGCCAATTGGCAAGACGAACCGCAAAATATTTTAAAAGAAGCTGAACCGATGCAGCATTTAGATCGGTGGCGACAACTGTATTATCATCATTTACAAACTTTATCTGCTCCTGAACTAGAGGAAATGAAACAACGGTTAAAAGAGTATAATCCTCAAGTGGTGATTGTTCGTCCTGAAATTGAAGGGATTTGGGAACCCATTACTGTTGAGGATAATTGGCAACCTTTTTATCAATTATTAGCTAAAATTAAAGCAGAGTAGCCAGAGGTTTTCAACGGGTGTTCATCAACAGTTCTCTATCGATTGGTGTAAATCTAGTTTGAA
>NZ_JBJUDF010000334.1:0-6664 GCF_046067725.1 Planktothrix sp. | reverse complement strand
ATATGGGTAAAAGTTGACCTGTATTGGTTGTCACTTGGATCAGCTTACCCGCAGCCCAAAGAGCTTGATTACCCGCACTAAAGATGTACTCCATCGTTTTTCTCCTTTATTGAGTCAGAGTAAAAAGTTAATAAAATTTAACTTCTATCAACTATTTATTTTTTTTGTGATCTTTGTTTATGCTTACTTTACCGTAAGTTAATTGATAATGCTTTACTTTTTATGATACCATAGAGCCATTAACAATCTAATAAATTCGATGGAACTGATATATGGACATCAGCTTAATTAACTCTGAGTGTCTAGCTTTACTATCACGGATGGCCGGGCAAGAACTTCAGAAAAAAGACGCTACCCCTGCGGTCGTTTTTATGGCATCGTTGCTGTGCGTGTTGATGGGTGTTATTTACCAGGATGGTACAATTACACCTCAAGAAAGAGAGCGTTGGAAAACGAATCTAACTCACCTGATTCCTCCTAACAGTAATTTAAAAAAATTAGTTCCTATTTTTACAAAACATATTCTTTTTTTTAAAATTTATCAAAACCTCAATGACTTATTATTATTAATATCTCCTCTGTCTGATACCGAGAAACTGTTATTAATCGGTTTTGGTTATCAAATGTCTGCTTCAGATGGTGAGATAGAACTTAGAGAAAAAGATTATTTAGAAAACATTGCTGATCAAATTAATATTGACTCTCGACATATACAAATTTTTGAATCCGCTTTTACCAACTTAGTTATTGAAGATCAAGAAGCATTGATTGAAGTGCATCGCTTACTTGATCCGGCTCAATTTCAATTATTAGATAATATTTTTGTTATAGCGGCTAAACATATTGTTGAATTTTTACCCCAAAAGCCTAGATTAAAACGAGATAAAATCCGGGTTTTACCTAATTATGAGAACCTCAAGCAAATTCAGAGTGATCACCAAGAATTAGATAATATTTGTTATCAATTTTATCAGATTATTGCTCAAGATGAGCATCAAGTCTGCTGGTCTAAAAATTTAATTGATGATCTTCAAGAAATTTCTAAGAAAAATCAATCAAAACGGTTTCGTGTAACGGTGGTTGGAGAATTTAGTCAAGGAAAATCAACCTTTTTAAATGCGTTAGTCGGTGAAGAGATTCAGCCTGTACGAGAAATTCCTTGTACTGGGGTCGTGAGTGTTTTACGATATGGAGAGGAAAAACGGGTTATTTGTTGTTATAAAGATGGACGAAAAGAAGATCTTCCTATAGAAAATTATCAAGAAAAAGTGAGTATTTCGGAAGAAGCTGCTATTGGAAATTTAAGTGATGAACTGACTCATTGTGAAATTGAGGAAATTATTTTTGAACATCCTGATTTAGACATTTGTAGCAGTGGAGTTGAAATTATTGATTCTCCTGGGTTGAATGAACATCCTGATCGAGAAGCGATTACTCAAAAGATTCTTAAAGATACGGATGCAGCTATTTTTATCACCAGTGCTTCCCGTTGTTTAGCTAAATCAGAACGAGATGTGATAGAAGGATTAAAACTTACCTTAAATTCAGGATTATCTGATCAACCTGCTAATAATCTTTTTATTTTAGTTAATTTTTGGGACTTGGTACAAACTGAGAAGGGACGCAATCAAATTCCTAAACGAATTGAAGAGAATATTCAGGGGAAAAACCCCATTATTTCAGGAGAAAATCGAATTCACTATATTTCTGCAAAATTAGCCTTAGATGCTATTGTGAATAATGAGCATAATGAATACATAGAAACTTTTGATTATTTTATTAATTGTCTTCAAGACTTTTTAGTCAATGAGCGAGGCAAACTTGAAGTTGCTTCTAGTGTAAATCGAATTCAAGCATTAACTGAAATAGCCGATAATGATTTGAAACAGTATGAGAAAATTTTAGAAGGAAAAATTAAAATTTCTGAATCAGCAAAACTGGAAATTTTTGAGAAAATTGGAGAAGCAAGTGGACGAGATCTTAAGATTTTAGAGCAGGCAAAATATAGTATAACTGTTTCCGTAGAATACGCGATTGAATCTTGGAATAAATGGGCTCAAGGGTTGGGAGAACGTATAGCAAAAAAAGCTAATACATGGACATCGCAACATTCACCTTTTGCGGATAAGGAGAAAGTGTTACAGGATTACTGCGAACAATTTACTCAAGATCTTTCTGAAGAAATACAAAATTGGATTGATGACTTACAATCTGAAATTTTATCCCAACAGGTAAAAGAGCTAAATAGTCTAATTCATTCCGAATTAGAGGCAATTAGAATAGATTTACAAAAATTGGGTAATCAACTAGGAACTAATTTAGATGAACAATTTACTAGCAACATGGCGAGTAATATTAGAGCTAATAATTTGGGAATTAACTCTTTCATGGCTGGTAGCCAAAATAATGATGAGGGTGGATTCAATATGTTTGGTAGTTTGGGAGCAGGTGGATTAACTACAGGTGCATTACTTGGCATTTTAGGCTTAGGATTTATCCCTGCACTGCTTGTTGGAGGTCTAGCGGCTGTCATTGGAGGTTTTTTATTTGGTAAGCCAGATCAAGATGAGGTTTATACTCAGTGTAAGTGGCAGGTATATGACTTAGGTTTTAAAAAGTTTTTTGAATCTGAAGAAGAAACTTTTAATACAATTATTGAAAATATTGAATTAGTTTATCAAGAACGATATCTTGTCGTTGCTGATATTATTGAGCAAGCAATGGCACTCTATGAAAATTTGATTGAGCAACAAGAAGAAGCTCATACTAAAACTTTAGAGGAAAAAGAAAAAACGATTGTTTGGATTAATAAACAACACCAAAAACTCAAAAATATTCAAAATGAATTAGAGGCTATTGTTACTGAAGTTACCTATTAATTAAGGTATACAACGATCTATTACGACTAGGCTCAGAAATCGGGTTTCTCATGTTATCGATCGGCGACAACCGAAACTGTTGTTAAGAAACCCGGTTTCTATTTCCCTAGCTTACTCACTTCTTAATAATCGGTCGTACTCTGCATGGGAACCAATCCAAAACCACACCATTTCACCGTTTTCTTCGACTGCTAAAGCTCGATAGTGGATTCCAATCCGCACTGACCAGAATGGCCCCACCTTCTTAAAGTGCAGCGAAGGATATCGAGAATCCTGCTTGAGTAACTCATAGAATCGATCAGCTAGTTCTTGAATCTCATTCGGTAACTGTCGATAGTAATACCAGAAATCAGGGGTTGCACAATATTTCACAGGTCAGTACAACGTCCTTCCCGTAGATGTTGGAGTGCTTGTTTAGCCAACCTATCGAGCCGACCTGTTGTAACATCTTGTTCAAATTGCTGATCCCAGATTTCTGCATCGAACTTTGCAAACCAAACACGGAAAGCTGCTAGTTCCTCTTTCGTTAATTGACTAACAGCACGTTCAATCTCCTGTAAATTACTCATACACTTAAAGTAAATTCAGCAATTAGGAATATAGCTAATTATACCCCTATTTATTTAATTTAATCTTCTGTATTTAAAATAGCAATTTGGAATAGGCTCAGAAACCGGGTTTCTCATGTTATCTATCGGCGACAATCGAAAGTTTTGTTAAGAAACCCCGTTTCTATTTCCCAAGTTAATTACTGTGATGATCCAAGTATTCCAATTAATGATCTCTGCTGTTTTTCTACTATATTAGAAAATTGTCTCCTGATAATTTGATTGGGAGGATTGACTAAAAACTTCGCAATATGCTAAGATTAACAAAGTGGGTAAAACCACACTTAAACAAAGGAAAGCAGATGATGGCTGTAAACCTAATCTGTGAACCAAGTTGCCTATGCACGTTATCAGCAAAACTCTGTTGAAACAATTCTGGGAGAAGCATCCGAATGCAGAAAGCGGATTAAAAAGTTGGTATAAAATTGCCAGTCAAAGCCAATGGAAGCACTTAGAGAATGTCCGTCAAACCTTTCCCCATGCTGACGCTGTTGGACAACTAACGGTTTTCAATATTTGTGGGAACAATTATAGACTGATTGTAAAAATCGTATTTCCGAAAGGAAAAGTCTATATTAGAGCCGTGCTAACACACGCAGAATATAGTAAAGGCAACTGGAAAAAAGACACTTGGTTTTAAAAACAGGAGTCTAATCTGTAAAGGTTAAAATATAGCTCGTTAAAGTTATTAAAATCATTTAGCTTTCCTTTTTTCTGAAGAATTTATCATCAATTGAGTTGAGCATTTTTGCTTAAAATTTTATAGAGATTAAACCTATGGTTACAGCAGAAAAGTATATGCAACTCCTCCAAGATTTTCCGCCTCGTCCCATTACCTCTGAAGAAGATTTTGAAGCGACTCAAGCTGTGATCAATAAATTACTAGATAAACCTGAACTCACCCCAGAAGAAGAAGACTATTTAGATGTTTTGGGTGCATTAGTTTCTGAGTATGAAAATCAACAAGAAGACCTAATTCCTGATATTTATGGTGTGGAACTTTTAAAAGTTTTAATTGCAGAACGCCAACTCAAACAAAAAGATTTGGTTTCTATCTTTAAAACTGAATCTATTGTCTCTGATGTTCTCAATGAAAAACGTCAATTAACTACCCGTCATATTCAAGAATTATCAGAGTTTTTTCATTTGTCCCCTGCTGTATTTTTTCCAAATTTAAAATAGTAATTCGGAATAGGCTCAGAAACCGGGTTTTTCATATTATCTATCGGCTACAACCAAAAGTTTTGTTAAGAAACTCGGCTTTTCTTTCTCAAGTTAATGGGTGTTATAATCCAAGTATTCTGATTAATAAGTACCATTGAAAGCAAAAATGTCAAAAGAAAATATAGCAACCGTTGTTAAAATCCTAGAATCTCTAACAGATGCTCAACAACAACAGATTATTGATCATTTACGAAAATATATTAAAGATCTACAAAACAAAAACGCCGATTTTGAAGATGAATTGCAGTGGGATCAATCTTTTCAAAAAAACCAAAGCAAGTTAGTCGCAGCAGCAAAACTGGCAAAACAACAAATTGCTCAAGGACAAGCACAACCTATGGACTATGAGCAATTATGAGGTCTGCTACTTTACCGTCTTTTTGGTCAGAATATCATCGCCTTCCACTCAACATTCGCAAAGAAGCGAGAAAAGCGTATCGTTTATGGTCAAATAATCCTTTTTATCCCTCCTTACACTTTAAGTGTATTAATCGTGATGAGGATATTTTGTCAGTCAGAATTACGCCAAATTATCGTGCGATTGGAATTTTACAAGAGGATACAGTTACATGGTTTTGGATTGGTAGTCATGATCAATATGAGGAGTTTTTTGGGTAAATTCAAGATTAGCAAATAAAGTAAATATTGAAAAAAAATTTTGATATACCTAGTTTATTGTTATAGTTCCCCATATAAAATACCCCTTACCGATGAGGTAAGAGGTAAGAAAAAAAACTCAATTTACTGCTATTGAACTGTTAACAATTCAACGGGTAAACGTTTAAATGCTAATCGTTCGTTTTCGATATCAACAAAAATAGTATCTCCATTCACAAATTCACTACGAAGAATGGCTTTAGCAATGGGGGTTTCTAATTCTCGTTGAATGGCTCGTTTTAACGGACGGGCTCCATACACCGGATCATAACCCACTTCTGCTAAGAAATCTAAGGCAGAATCTGATAATTTTAATGCCATTTTCCGGTCTGCTAACCGTTTTGATAACCGTTCAATTTGGAGACGAACAATTTGCCGTAATTCCTCTTTTTGTAACGCATGGAAAATGATCATTTCATCAATTCGGTTCAGGAATTCCGGTCGGAAACTTGCCCGCATTGCATCTAATACCCGACCCCGCATTTCTTCATATTGAGAATCCGAACCTGACACATCTAAAATATACTGTGATCCCACATTACTCGTCATAATAATAATGGTATTTTTGAAATCAACAGTATGACCTTGTGCATCCGTAACCCTTCCATCATCGAGGATTTGCAACATAATATTAAATACATCGGGATGGGCTTTTTCTATTTCATCAAACAAAATTACAGCGTAAGGACGGCGACGAATGGCTTCCGTTAATTGCCCCCCTTCATCATATCCCACATACCCCGGAGGAGCACCAATTAAACGGGAAACGGCGTGTTTTTCCATGTATTCCGACATATCAATTCGCACCATCGCTTCTTCGGTATCAAATAAATAGGAAGCTAAGGCTTTTGCTAATTCTGTTTTCCCGACTCCTGTGGGCCCTAAAAAGATGAAACTAGCAACGGGACGATTGGGATCAGCTAACCCGGCTCTTGAGCGTTGAATGGCATCAGCAACGGCGGTTACGGCTTCATTTTGACCGATAACTCGGTGATGTAATTCATCTTCTAAATTCAGGAGTTTTTGCATTTCCGACTCGACTAATTTACTAATCGGAATTCCTGTCCATTTCGATATAATTTCTGCAATATCGGCTTCGGTAACTTCTTCCCGCAATAAGGTTTTTCCACTGGTTTGAGTCGCTTCTAATTGCGCTTCTGTGGCTTTGAGTTTTTTCTTGAGTTCTTCAAGTTTACCGTATTTTAATTCCGCCGCTCGGTTTAAATCATAGTTGCGTTCGGCTTGCTGAATTTCAATATTAACCCGATCAATTTCTTCTTTGATGGATTGAATATC
>NZ_JBJUDF010000333.1:0-14425 GCF_046067725.1 Planktothrix sp. | reverse complement strand
TATCACGATAGAGGCAAGATAAAGTTACTGCCAAATTATAGAACGAAGGGGGAGCAGGGGGAGAAGAGGAGCAGGGGAGAGGGGATGAATTCCTATGTCTTTCCCTACACATCGCACTCTACACATCGAACTCCGCACTCTGCACTCTGCACTGCACACATGGAACTCCGTACCCATCAATCGTTAACCCTTAACCGTCAACGCTCTTAAGTGCTAAAAGGAGATTTGCCTTCTTTGAAGTGGCGGACGACCCCGGAGGAGTCAATACCCGCAGTACGGAAGCGACGATCTAAATCGGTGGGGTCAGGGGAGACTCGTTCGGCATCTTCCATTGTTACCCGCGCGGAGAGTACCTGTTCAAAGAGTGCTTGGTTAATCAGTTGCATTCCTTCATAAGTATCCGATTCCATCAACTGTAAGGCACTTTCCTCATCCCCTTTGAGTAGATAATCTCGCATGGCAGGAGTATTCACCAAAATATCGTGAACCGCCGTGCGTTTATGATCAACGGTAATTACTAATAATTGAGCAATAACGGCTACCAAAGAATCACAAATTTGAATTCTGACGGTGGGTTGTTCTTCAACGTTAAACAGGTTTAATAGACGATTAATGGCATTTAAAGCGTTTCGGGTGTGGAGGGTTCCTAATACTAAATGACCCGTTTGTGAAGCTTGTAAGGCGGTATTAACGGTGGTGCGATCGCGCATTTCCCCAATTAGAATTACATCAGGATCTTCCCGTAAAACAGCCCGTAATGCGTTATGAAATTCTAACGTATGTAAGCCAACTTCTCGTTGACTAATTAAACACATTTTCGAGGGGTGAACAAATTCAATCGGGTCTTCAATAGTAACAATATGCTTTTTCGCGCTTTCGTTCAGGTGACGAATCATCGCCGCTAAGGTCGTCGATTTCCCTGAACCCGTTGGCCCGGTGACTAAAATTAAACCCTGGGAATAACCAATAATATTTTTGAGAACCGGCGGCAATGCTAACTCATCAATCGAGGGAATTTGTAAATGAATTAAACGCAGAACTATTGCACCCCCTGTCAGGGAATCAAAACAATTGACCCGACAGCGAACTAACCCTGGATAAAAGATAGCGGTGTCTAGTTCTTTTGTTTCTACAAATTGTTGACGTTGATGGGGAGTTAGAATTTCATCTAAATACTGTTCAAATAGTTCAGGCGTGACTTTAGGATGATCTTTTACCCTCGCCATTTGCCCTTGAATTCTAAATCGAGGGGTATGTCCGACTCGAATATGAATATCTGATGCTTTTTTGCTATAAGCATCTTTCACCATTACTTTAATCGAGGAAGCCGGGTTAATCGAAGCGGGGGAAGACTCCACCGCAACAGAAGCCGGGGGTGGAGGCATTTTGGGGATCGGTTTTGGCGTGGCGGAGTTCGTCATAAGCTGTATGGTTGTTTAGCTGACTTCAACGCAGTTTAGGATTAATTGAATTATAGGCAATCTATTTGTCCCCTGTCGCTTTTGTACAAATTTTGTAATCCTCCCTTAAGATCAAATTAGGTAAAGTTCTATTTTATTCCATGAAAAAAAATCGGTTTCAAGTGCAACGTTGGTTAGAATCTCATTGGATCTCCCCGGGTTATGCAGGAGGATTACTGATTGCACTCTCGATCTTTTTCTTTGGTGCTGCAACGAATACCATGGCGGGATGGTTATATGTGATTAGTGGCATTAGTTTTGCTTTATTAGCAATTGCTGCGGTCTTACCTCAACAAGCTTTATTATCCCTACAAGTTCAACGAGAAACGATTAATCCTGTCAGTGTTGGAGATGATTTAACCTTAGAATTAACGATTAAAAATTCCAGCAATCAAGCTAAAACGTTAATACAAATTCAGGATTTATTACCTCCGGGTTTAGGAAAATCATCAACTGTCATTGAGCTTTTACCTGCCCATCATTACCATCATTGGGTCAGTTATATTCCTACCCAAAAACGCGGAATCTACCATTGGTTAGGCGTCAACTTAAGAACCGCCACACCGTTAGGATTATTTTGGTGTAGTCGAGAACGGCAAGTCCCCGCCACCGCCATAGTTTATCCCGTAGTTTTACCCTTAACTTCCTGTCCTTTAATTGATGAAATGGGACAAGAATATAATCCTAATGTTGATGAACAACGCCAATTTCAAATGGCAACTGAAGGGGTGACTCGTACCTTAAGACCTTATCGTTATGGTGATCCGACTCGTTTAATTCATTGGCGTTCCAGTGCACGATATGGGGAATTCCGAGTCAGAGAATTAGAAACCTCCCATGGCGGTCAGGAAATTATTATTGCTTTAGATAGCGCTTTTTTCTGGAATCCTGATGATTTTGAACAAGCTGTCATTGCGGCTGTATCCTTATATTGTTATGCTTGTCGCAGTCAATCCAATGTTCAATTATGGACAGCAAAAACCGGATTAGTGTATGGAAATCGAGTCGTTCTTCATACCTTAGCGGATATTCATTCAGGGGAAGATGTATTTATTAAAGAACCTCCAAATTTTCCGATGATTTGGTTAACTCAAAATCCGGCTTCCTTAACAACCTTACCTTTAGGTAGTCGATGGTTACTTTGGCCGTCTGATTCTCAATTAACTAGCCAAACTCACGATCAAATCCAAAAATTACCCCATTTGGGTTTAGAAATTCGTCCCGATATTTCGTTACAATCTCAACTTCAATCTTCTTTAAAACAATCCAATCTTTAAGTAATATTTCTCAATTTTCATTCAATGTCCATTTTCTGAACAGGTAAGATGCCTGTTCCACACACCCTTATTGTTTGCTCAATGAGTACCTATTGCGGTAAAATTAGAAATAATATTGTTATTAATTGACACGCCGATCCATGACCCCAGAAACGAACGATAAATTAGCCAGCGAAAAGAGCTTAATCGCAATGAAGCAGTTCTCTGAACAGTATGCCAGACGCACAGGAACTTTTTTTTGCGCTGAACCCTCCGTTACTGCTGTTGTCATTGAAGGGTTAGCTAAACATAAAGACGAGTTAGGCTCACCCCTTTGTCCTTGTCGTCATTATGAAGATAAAGAAGCTGAGGTCAAAAGCGCCTATTGGAATTGTCCCTGTGTTCCCATGCGAGAACGCAAAGAATGCCATTGTATGTTATTTCTCACCCCGGATAATGATTTTGCTGGAGAACAGCAAGTAATTTCCCTAGAAGAAATTGAAAAAGTTCGCGCTACAATGGTGTAACTATCAGCTTTGGTGTTGGGTTAGGTGTTAAATAATCGGGAAATTAATTGTTAGTTATTGATTCTGATTCTGTTGATTTGAGGTAAAAATTAAAATCCATGCACGAAGACATTCCCCAAGAGTTTTTGCAAGGCGTTACAGAATTTAATCAACAAGAGTTTTATGCCTGTCACGACACCTTGGAAGCCTTATGGATGGAAGCCTCAGAACCGCAAAAAAAATTTTATCAAGGCGTTTTACAAATCGCCGTTGGGCTTTATCATTTAAGTCAAAAAAATTGGAAAGGTGCCGTGATTTTAATGGGGGAAGGACTCGGACGTTTAGACTATTATCAACCAGATTATAGTGGAATTAATGTTGAACAGTTAATCGATGAAACGACTCAACTCTTAAAAGCCTTACAAAAGGCAGGGGCTGAAAACGTTGACCAGTTTCTCCCCTTAATGCAGCCTCAAGGAACTTTTCAAGGTTTAAAATTACCCAAAATTCAAAAAATTATGTGAGAGAGGCAATCAGCAATAGGAAATAAGCAATAGGAAATCGGGAAGCAATTATTTCTTCCTCCTGCTTTTTATACTTGCTATATATAGGCTCCTATTTTAATTTATGAATTCAATTAATAAACCGGCTCAAATTTTGATTGCTTTTCTGTTTATTTTTATTTTTAATAGTTTAATTCTTCCCGTGCGATCGCAAACCGTTTCAGAAGAAGATAGTTTATCTTTTGACTTAAATAAACCGCCTAAACCTTGTTTTTCAGAAGATGCGGTTTTACCCTTTCCTCCCTTATCTCAAACCGAACCGAGTCTTCCTAGTCTTTGGTTAGCACAACAACTCTATGGCGAAAACATTCTGCAAAATTGGTATATCGAAAATAGTATGGTTCAACTTTACCCCAATCTTTATTTAGATTCTCTGGTGACATTAGTTGTTGATCGAGAAAATTGGAATGCAGAACGCTATTTAGGACAATATGTATTTGTGAATCAATTTGCAAATATTACTCGCGGTTATGGTTATAATTTACGAGTCTGTAATCTTCAAGGTGATTTACTCGCCTATTATTACTGTGACTTCACCAATACTCCTTTAAATTGTCAAGTTCAAATTCGGTCTACAGGTTTAAGAAGACGTGATTTTCAATAATCAAATACTTGCGCTGACTTCAGGTTAACAAACATTAACTTCAACTGATCTTTACCTAACCTATCAAGCAACCCCAACATCTGTTTTAGGGGTTGTTTTCTTTGGCAACTTAGTAATAATAATTAGTTGAATTTTAAGTAAAGTTATCAAATATTACACTAGATATAGCGGAAAAAAAGATTTTTGTCAATCCCTGTCACTAAATATGGAATTAGAGTACAGTGGTAAGGCATGAAATTATTATAGAAGTGGGTCAAAAGATTGACTATGCAATCAACATCACTATCCATAGCGACAACCCCCAGCAAAGATATTAAAGTCATCAAACGGGATGGGAGTTTTGCACCGTTAGATGTGTCTAAAATTCGAGAAGTTGTCAACTGGGCTTGTGAGGGTATGGAGGCGAACCCCATCACCCTAGAAGCGGGACTCACCACCCGTCTCCGCAATGGGGTGACCACCAGAGAAATTCAGGATAATTTAATTAATTGTGCCCTAGAATTATGTAGTCCCTCAGACCCAGACTGGCGTTATGTCGCCGGGAGACTTCAGATTTGGAGTTTATGGAAAGATACCTTAGTTCGTCGGGGTTATGAATATGGCGACTATTGTAGAACCGTTCACAATAAAGTTGAACAGGGACAATATGATGTTCGGATTTTAACCTATAGCGTTGAAGAACTTCAAGAAGCCGGAAGTTGGATTAATCCAGAATGGGATAAAGATTATGATTATGCTGGGGCGGTTTTATTAAGTAAACGCTATTTACTCCCCCAAGAATTACCTCAAGAAGCTTTATTAACTTGTGCATTATTATTAGCAATTGTTGAAAAACCCGAAAATCGGTTATTTTGGGCTAGAAAATTTTATGAAGCGATCGCTCAACGGAAAATTTCATTAGCTACACCAATTTTAGCGAATTTAAGGATTCCCAATGGTTCCTTAAGTAGCTGTTTTATTACCGCAATGGATGATAACTTAGAAAGCATTTTTGACACCATCAAAGATGCGGCTCGGATTTCTAAAAATGGCGGGGGCGTCGGAACCAACGTCAGCCGCGTTAGGGCGACTGGAAGTTGGGTCATGGGCAAACAAAACACCTCTGGTGGCGTGATTCCCTGGATTAAATTATTAAATGATACAGCGATCGCGGTTAACCAAGGAGGTCGTCGGGCGGGCGCCATTACAGTGAGTTTAGATGTCTGGCATTTAGACGTTCCCGAATTTTTAGAAATGCAGACTGAAAATGGAGATCAACGTCGTAAAGCTTATGATATTTTTCCCCAATTAGTTATCCCTGATGAATTTATGCGTCGGGTGATTAATCGAGAAGATTGGACACTCGTAGATCCCTATGAAATTAGGAAAAAATTAGGTATTGAGTTAGCAGAAACCTGGGGTGAATCCTTTGAAAAAGCTTATCAACAAATCGAAGATAACTTAGATACGGAAATTACCCTTTATAAAAAGGTAAATGCTAGGGAACTGTTTAAGTTAATGATGCGTTCTCAAGTAGAAACAGGAATGCCTTATTTATGGTTTAAAGATACCTCAAATCGAGCCAATCCCAATCAACATGAAGGGTATATTCCGGGGGGGAATTTGTGTCAAGAATCGTGGAGCAATGTTAAACCCGGAGAAGAAGCCCATACTTGCAATTTAGATTCTTTGAATTTAGCTAATATTGAATCCGAAGAACTCCCAGAAATCTGTGAAATTGCGGTGCGAATTTTAGACAATACTATCGAAATTACAAACGCTCCCTTTGAAGCGAGTAAACATCATAATCAAAAATATCGTACCATTGGGGTCGGAGCGATGGGGTTAGCGGATTGGTTAGCTAAACGTCAATTAACCTATAACCACTTAACGGAAATTAGTCATCTGTTTGAAGATATCGGTTTTTATTGTACTAAAACCTCAATGGAATTGGCAAAAGAACGGGGTTTTTATCCCGCCTTTAACGGCAGTGCTTGGAGTCAAGGAAAATTAATTGGGGCGAAACCTGTAGAGTGGTTTTTACAACACGCTCAGCAGAAAGAACGTTGGCAACAATTAAGTTTAGATATTCAACAATATGGGATTCGTAATTCTCATATTACTGCGATCGCGCCTAACACTTCTTCATCTTTAGTTCAAGGCTGTACCGCCAGTATTTTACCTTGTTATAGTCGTTTCTTCTATGACAAATGGGCAAAAGGAACCGTACCCATTGCTCCTCCTTTCCTGCGAGATCATTTTTGGTTTTACCCGGAAAATAAAAGCTTAAATCAACAAATTGTTGTCAAAGCCGTTGCCACAGTTCAACAATGGATTGATACCGGAATTTCAATGGAATTAATGTTTAATCTCAATGAAGGAATTTATTTTCCCGATGAACCCGATCGCGCTATCAAAGCGAAAGATATTTATGAAACATTAGTTCTAGCATGGAAAAAAGGTTGTAAAGCCGTTTATTATGTCAGAACAGTACAGCGTGACAGCTTCAAAGAAGCCGATGATAGTTGTGTTGCTTGCGCCAACTAAACGTTAACAGACTCACCTAAAACCTCACGTAGAGACGCGCCTTAGCGTAGCGATGCCGAAGGCTATTGGCGCGTCTCTACAGGGGAAGGATGCGGAGCAAACATTTAAAGATTCCCTATTCCCTATTCCAATTCGTAATTCGTAATTCGTAATTCGTAATTCGTAATTCCCTATTCCCTACTAATTAAAGCACTTGATGAGTATAAGCGTGTTGTTTAACGTTATCTTCAGTACGAATAATTCTTTCAGAATTTAAAACCCGCTTTCGTTCTAAAGAGAAATTAAAGTCTTTAAAAGTTGTTCCTAATGGAATATGAATTGTTGCTTGGGGGCGATTTTTATAGGTGCGAGTTGCTGCGATCGCGCGGTCAATAAAATTCTCACAAAAATGGGCATCTGTTGTTAATTCAGGAGGAATTTTAGCTTCTCCATTGTTTAAAATAGAACCCAAAGTTACAGCCCAAGCTGTAGAATAAGATGTCGGAACACCTTTGAGAATTGCTTCTAATGCGGCGGATGGAATGGGTTCAACCACTTGCACTTGATGAACTTCCCCATCTTCTTTAATAAAACAGGTCGCTAAACCAATGATGACATAATCATCCGGTGATAATTCAGGGGCGTTAGGATATGGGGTTGTAGTTGTCATAGAAATTAAACGGTTCAGAATTCCTAGAATATTTGGTTCTGGTTGCATTGTACCAAGTTCCCATAACCCCCCATCAGACAGCAACCAAGCTCTGGAAGCGTCCAAACCCTTACCCAAGTTAAACAACAGGGATATTGCGAAAGTCCAAAAGCGTCATATTTTGCTAAAACTTTTAACGAAACTTTATGATGTAGTTAATCAAACTATCTATCTGATATCGAGTAGGAGCGCCGTGAGTTCCCCAGAAACTTCATCCCAACAGCAACCCCAACCCGAAAACCATCCAGCCCTAAGTTCCGGCTATTATAAACTGTTGGGGGTTCATCCCAGTGCGACCCCCATCGAAATTCGACGCGCCTATCGGGAACTGAGCAAACTTTATCATCCTGATACAACGGAATTACCAAAAGCGATCGCAACAGCCAAATTTCAAAGTCTTAATGAAGCTTACGCCACCTTAAGTAACCCCCAACGACGTCAATCTTATGATCAAAAAATCGGCTATTCTCGATATCATGTGATTCAAGTTCCAACCCATTTTAATCAACCTTATTCTAAAACCCATTCTGCTTCTCGTTCCTCTGCTTATTTAGACCCAACAGACCGTCCCCTATCCGCCGGAGAGATTTTTGCATTATTCCTGATGGGAGTTAGTTTAATTGGGTGCTTACTCTTAGCAATTTTTATGGGTTTAATTCGTTCTGGCGGAATCATTCAACCCATTCAACCTCCAGGGTTTTTAATAGATTTCAACCTTGATTTATTCTTGATCAGGGATTTATTCTTAATTCATTAAATCACAAAATCAGACCCATGCTATATAATTAATAATTAGTAGTAGTAAGTCGCTCTTTCCAGATTGAATTTATGACTTTACCCAGTTCCGATACACCTTTATATAATCATCCCTTACCCGATATAGAAAACTGGTTACGTTCTCATGGGGGTGAACAAGATAGTAAAGAGCTTCATTATTGGCGAATTGAGAACCCGAATTGGACAGCAGATTTATGGTTAGACGTTGACCAAATTACAGTGCGTTATATTGGTGCGGCAAACAACGGTCAAGATATTCAACGTTCCTTTAAATATTCCCTCTCTCGCAAAGATCTCGAAGCGGCTATTTTCGGTGGGCCTTAAATTATTGATCAGTGAAAAATTGAATTATTAACGGATCACTAAATTTGGGCGGGAAAACCCCGCCCCTAAAACGGATCACAAATTTAAACTTTCCCAAACCGACGTTCCCGTTTTTGATAGGAAGACAATGCGAGATGCAATTCTTGATGATTAAAATCTGGCCAAAGGGTATTGGTGACATAAATTTCTGCATAGGCAAGTTGCCATAATAAAAAATTACTAATTCGCAATTCTCCACTGGTACGAATTAACAAATCAGGGTGGCATATTCCCGCCGTATATAAATGCTGTTCAAACACCTTTTCATCAATATCTTCTGGGAGAATTAACCCTTGTTGAACTTGAGTGGCAATTTCTCGACAAGCACTTAAAATTTCCTGCCTTCCCCCATAATTAGTTGCGATTGTAAATAAAATACCCTTATTATTTTTCGTTTCCTCCATCGAATATTCTATTTTTTCCTGTAGAGACTGGGGAAGCGCCGTTAAATTTCCCACAAACTGAATTCGCACTTCCTCTTCCATCATTTCCCGCAGTTCTCGCATTAAAACCCGCTCAAACAAGGCCATTAAAAAATCGACTTCTTCTAACGGACGACCCCAATTTTCCGTCGAAAACGCATAGGCTGTTAGGGCTTGCACACCCCAATCTCGACAACAGCGTAAGATTTCTTTAAGGGCATCCACTCCTCGACGATGACCCATCGTTCGCGGTAAACCCCGACGTTTCGCCCAACGACCATTGCCATCCATAATCACAGCAATGTGTTTAGGCAAACGGCTTTGGTCTAAATCTGCGGGTAATTGATATATAACCCTTGTTTTAGCACTCATTTTTTCTCCCGAGAAGCTTTGGAACGAGGACGGAATAGGCGAGACACAAAAGCCCATCCTTGGGAACCCATGCGGTTTCCCCAATGGGTAATCGAAATTGAAGCCGCAGTTCGGTCATCATTGGATGTCCAAGACCGAGCTTCTAATAGCTCTTTCAGTTTACTGCTAGTTAAGGGTCGATTGAGGACTCCTTTCTCCGCCAAAGAAATTGAACCTGTTTCTTCCGACACGACAATACACATACATTTTGCCACCCGTTCCGTAATTCCCATGGCGGCGCGATGACGAGTTCCCAATTGTCGAGAGGCCATCCGTTCCGATAACGGTAAAATCACTCCTGCGGCTGCAATTCGAGAAGCTCGAATTAAGACCGCCCCATCATGGAGCAAGGTTTTGGGTTGAAAAATGGTTTGTAACAGTTCCCTGGAGACTTCAGCATTGAGTTTAACCCCCGGAACCGAAAAATCCCGTTCATCAATGGGGCTGGCTGTTTCAATAATAATTAATGCACCTGTCCGGTTTTGCGAAAGTTCTTTAACCGCTTCTACAATTTGATCAATGACTCCATCGGGTTCGGGAATGACACGGCGACCTTGACCCAACAGTTGCGAAACTTCTCCCCGGCCCAATTGTTCTAAAAATTGGCGGAACTCCGACTGTAACATCACCGCCATCGCTACGGCTGACCCTGTAACTAAACTATTGAGGGCAATATACAATAACCTTAAATTAGCCCAGTTACTCAGAGCCGTTGCCAACATCAGAATAATAAACCCTCGCACCATCCACAGAGTCCGGCGTTCTCCAATGATGACTAACACCACATAAGCGACGGCAAAAACTAATCCAATATCAAGACTTTGAATCAACCAGGGAGGAATTCCTTGCTTTGTCATGAAGAGGCGCTGTATTCATCGAAAATTATTATCAAATTTTAAAGTTAAATTGTTAGCGGTTAACGGTTGACTCTTGATTGTTAAAGTATCAACCGTCAAGAGTCAACTGTTAATCGTTAAGGGTTGAGTGTCAACCGTTCGGGAAGTCGGTCTTTTCGGATTAAATCTTGGTAAGATTCTCGTTCAATAATCACGTTAGCATCGCCATCATGAACTAAAACCGCCGCAGGTTTAGACAGTCGATTATAGTTCGATGCCATACTATAGTTGTAGGCTCCGGTTGCCATCACCACCAGAATATCCCCAGATTCAACTTGAGGTAGTTGAGCATCCTTAATTAAAATATCCCCAGATTCACAATGTTTTCCTGCCAGGGTGACTTTTTCAGTCATGGGTGCAGACATTTGATTTGCCAATACCACTCGGTACAAGGACTGATAGGTTATCGGACGGGGATTATCGGACATCCCGCCATCTACAGCAATATAGGTGCGAATTCCAGGGACTTGTTTTTGAGAACCAACGGTATAAGCTGTAACGCAACTAGACCCAATAATCGACCGTCCCGGTTCACACAATAATCTCGGTAGGGGATATTGTTTTTGTTCACAAGCCTTTACAATGGATTCAGTAACAATTTTTACCCATTCTTCAATGCTGGGAGGGTCGTCTGATTCGGTATAACAAATGCCTAAACCGCCACCAATATTAACTTCTGAGATATTTAAGCCATATTGATTCGCCTTAGTCAATGTATCAATAATAACAGATCCTAAATCTTCGTGGGGTTGTAATTCAAAAATTTGCGAACCAATATGAGCATGAACCCCAATACAAACTAAACCCGGTTGTTGACTAATAAATTGAAACACTTCATCCAATTGACCGGGATCAAAACCAAATTTACTATCTAAATGTCCGGTACGAATATATTCATGGGTATGACATTCAATTCCAGGGGTAAACCGAATCATAACCCGAATCGGATGATCAACAATCGACTGTTGACTCAGTTGAGCCAGAATCTTTAAATCTGACCAATTATCCGCAACAACCGTACATCCATTTTCAATCGCTAATTGAATTTCTTCTGAGGATTTATTATTACCATGTAAGTAAGTTTTCTCCGGTGGAACTCCAGCTTGTAGCGCCGTATAAAGTTCTCCCCCTGAAACCACATCAATGCCTAATCCTTCAGAGGCGACAATGGCACAAATCGCTAAACAATTCCAGGCTTTAGAGGCATACAAAACTAAAGATTCGCCCGGATAATGACGTTTGAAGGCTTCCCGGTATTGTTGACAAGCCGTTCGCAGGGTGGTTTCATCGACAATATAAAGGGGTGTGCCAAATTGTTTAACTAAAGCGGTAACATCACAACCGCCTATTTCTAAGTGATCTTGGGGGTTGACTTTCGCCGTCAGAGGGAGTAAATGTTGATTGGGCGATCGCGTTTCAGTAGCATCCGTTGATGCCGATAGGTATTGCAGTCCAGAATTTTGCACAGGAAATACTATATTAACACTTCTATGGATCTGATTTTACCGTAAAGTTGTCCTCCCTTACCAATCGAAAGGACGAAGAATGGCAATGGGTTCTCTATCTGATGATATTAAGATTCCCAGTCATTTCGTTCTAGGATTGGTTTGAGATACCATTTAATAGTTAAGTAACGATTGACTTCATCAGGTTTGAATAAATAACTGGCGGATTCTCGGATATTCTTTTGTTCTGGAAGTTTTAGATCTGCATAGATGTTCAACCAAAAAGCAGGTAAATGTCCTTCAGGAGCTTTATCCAAATCAAGTATTAATTTCTCATAATTTTTACAGCCAAACCATGTTCGCCAATCTAATTTAGCTGTTAAACTTTCAATCTTTTTATCTGTAAAATAAAAACTTCTTTGAATCTTAAAGCCAAATTTACCTTGACTATGAAAAGTCCATAATTTATCTATATTACGAATTTCCTCGCCTGGTATTAATGCTACCTTATCTTTTATATTTCTATTAAGTAACTCCAAAATGATAGAACCTGTTTCTTGATCAGCATTTTTCCATTGACCTTGAGCTAACAAAGAATTTAAACTATCATAACTAATAGGCGGAAATGCTTGATAAATTTCATTAGTTAATTTATCTTTCACAATTTCTTCAGATGTGTTTTCAGGAAAATAATCTTGACTGATTTGATTTAGTTGTAACACTAAATCTTCAGAAGGAACCAATTCAAACTTATATTGAGATTTATATTTATAGTAATAACACGCTAAATGACCAATTCCGTAAATCATGAGTGCCTTTGCACCAACCTTTAATGCTTTCGTTAGAGCTATACCAGATTTGAGCCAGTCTATTCCAGCTTCTACTACTTTTTCAGATAACAAAGTAAAACCAAAAATGTATAAGGCTTCTGTTTTTCGTTCAGTAGCCTTAGCATCAAAACCATAAATATCTGCTATTTGGTAGATCATCTCTGCTGCTAATTTAGATAAGCGTGGTAGTTCTATAGTTTGTAATCCATTCAATATACAATTAACTGTTTGTACTACATCTGCAATTAACTCAACTCCAGCAGCTTGCAGAGATTTGTGAATAATTAATTGATGCGCTATTTCGTAAGGAGTTTGATTCCGAGATCTTGATTTTAATCGGTTAACTGATTTTTCTGCTGCGCCAAAATTAATCTCACCAATAGATTCAGCTATCCATTCTGTTAAGTCTTTCCAAGCATCCTCATTAGCTTCTTTTCTATAATTATCTAGTTCAGGGATAGTATTAACTTTATTTGTCAGATCAAGATAATTCTTTTTCTTTAAAATTTCTTGTTCTTCTGGCGAAATTTCGTTTTCTTGTGCCTCATCATTTTCTATATATTCAGGTTCTAATTGCTCATTATCATTATTGTTATCATTTCCGTTTTGTTCTTGAATAAATATATTGCTATTTTTAGCAGCATAATCTACTTGTTTTTTAACTCTGACAACTAAACAGCGAACAACTTGCTCATAACCCTGAATCTCTTTATACAATTTCGTTGCTTGCTGACCATTTGCTTTATAGGTAATTTTTATATAGATACCCGGCACTTTTTTTAGATTTGCTTTCTTATCTCTTCTAATAAATATCCCTTTACGGCGTTTTAAAACTGGATAAGAAACTAATTGTTGAACTAAAATTTTATTTTTAATATCTTTTGGAATATCATCATCTAAGCTTTTAATCTCATAAGATACAACGGGATCTATGAACTTAATATCTGAAGCTCCATATATAATAAGGTGATTATAAAATTTTTCGAGAGTTTCGTATACTTCTTGTTTTGCAAGTTGAGGATGTAAAATGCACATCATTTCGTAGGATCTAGGCATAGAGTTGTATTGGGGTTTAATTTTAGAATTTTCTCTATCTTATCACATAAAGCATATTTCAGGAAGAAGGACTATAGTGGGAGCGTCCTCGCTCCCTAATTAGATCAAGAATTAATGATTAGTGTTGGGAAGCGGGCGATCGCAAATTTGTTAAAATTTAAGAGGTTTTCAAATTATATTTTTGTTATGATAACATTGCTCAAAGCTAAACTTTAAAGATACTCGTTTAAATGGGAAAACAATATTTAGAATTACAAGTTTTAACCGATGATCAACTTTCTGCTGTTGTTGAACTTGATCAACGTTGTTTAGGCGGACTTTGGACAATAGATGGATATCAACGAGAAATTGATAGCCCCAATAGTGATTTAATTATTTGGAAACGGGTCAATGAAACCGAAAATTCACAACCGATCCTAGAAGACTTAAAATTGCCTAAAATAGAATTAAAAAATCCGGGAAGTTCGGGTAATGAAATCATCGGAATTGGGTGTTTATGGGCAATCTTAGAAGAAGCACATATCACCATTTTAGCCATTGATCCAGACTATCAAGGAAAAGGGTTAGGTGAGGCATTATTATTTCAATTATTAGTATCAGCTTGGAAACGAAAACTCGAACG
>NZ_JBJUDF010000332.1:0-18728 GCF_046067725.1 Planktothrix sp. | reverse complement strand
ATTTCAAAATCATTCTGGGTTAAGGTCTTGACAGAAACGTTAATTAATGTTGCTAAAATTTCGTTGGTATTGGTCATCTGAATTAAAGTATTATTGCTATCGGAAACAAGAGTTAATTGTGCAAAGGTTAATTGCCCTGTTAACCCAATGAGATCTTCACCTTGAGTAAAATCATTAATTGTATCACTGCCTTGATTTTCGGTTAGAACAAAGCGATCGCGTCCTACTCCTCCAATTAAAGTATCATCCCCTTTATCTCCATATAACCAATCATCGCCTTCATTTCCCCGTAGAATATCACGTCCTTGACCGCCAAATAAAGTATCACTTCCGATATCTCCCGTGAGGTCATCATCATCTAAATTTCCATATAATAAATCATCTCCACTGCGACCATCTAAAACATCATTATTTTGTCCCCCATAAAGGGTATCATTCCCTTCATTTCCCACAACTGCATCATTATCCAAATTCCCATTTAACCAATCATTCCCGATATTTCCCGATAAAAAATCATTTCCTGAAAGTCCTAAAATTAAGTCATCTTCTACACCTCCAATCACCGTATCGCTTTCTTCAGTTCCTAATAAAAGCTGAAAGGTTTGATTATCCCAAATAACAGTTGTGTCTGTCATAATTTTTTTAAGGTTAAAGTGGATTAAAGGTTAAGCTTAATTTTTAGCGATAGGGTAATGATAGTGATGCCAATGATGGGCAATATCTATCCGACGACATAACCACACTTGATCATGATTTTGAAGATAATCTAAAAATCGAGCTAATGCTGCCGCCCGTCCGGGTCTACCGACTAAACGACAATGCAATCCAATACTCATCATTTTAGGAGTTGTTTCTCCTTCAGTATATAATAAATCAAAAGCATCTTTTAAATAGGTAAAAAATTGTTCTCCACTATTAAACCCTTGATTCGTTGCAAATCGCATATCATTATTATCCAGAGTATAGGGAATCACTAAATGGGGCTTTCCATAGTCATAAACCCAATAAGGTAAATCATCCGCATAACTATCAGCATCATACAAAAAACCCCCGGCTTCTACGACTAATTTTCGGGTATGAGCGCTGGTGCGTCCGGTATACCAACCCAGGGGTCGAGTTCCTGTTACTTCGGTATGAATAGCGATCGCTTTTTGTAAATGTTGACGTTCCGTTTCTTCATCAAAATATTTATAATCAATCCAACGATACCCATGACTGGCAATTTCCCAGTCTGCTTCTAACATTGCTGCAACGGCCTCTCGGTTGCGTTCTAAAGCCATTGCAACTCCATAAACGGTCACGGGGATCTGACGTTGGGTAAACAGCCGATACAGTCGCCAAAACCCGGCTCTGCTGCCATATTCATAAATAGATTCCATGTTCAAATGGCGTAATCCTTGAAAGGGTTCAGCCCCAATAATTTCTGATAAAAAAGCTTCTGAAGCTTGATCCCCGTGTAGAATACAATTTTCGCCGCCTTCTTCATAATTAATCACAAATTGTACAGCAATTCGAGCTTGGTTCGGCCATTTCGGATCGGGAGTATAACGACCATAACCGATTAAATCCCTGGGGTAAGATTCAGACATTTTATTAATTTCCTCCAAGCTTTTTTAAACTATTAATTACCTAAACCTATTATTTACACATTTGGTAATTCCCTGTTGCCTATTGCCTATTGCCCATTCCCTGTTCCCTGTTCCCTGTTCCCTGTTCCCTATTGCCTATAGCAAGATTGCCTATTGCCTATTCCCTGTTCCCTGTTCCCTGTTCCCTGTTCCCTCTTAAATCTTAATTCAGATAAGCAGATTGACAACTGATCATAATTTCTTGAGTTCGGGGATAGGATTGTAAATATTGAAGAAACAGTGGAAAATCAAAACTTCTGGGATCTTGCCTTTCCCCTGAACGATCTACCGCCGCATGAGTCGTAATTCGATCATCAGGAACCCCTGTTTTTGCCACTAACCACGCTAAAGATTGATATTGTGCAGAGGTATAACCACTATGAGAAGCAGCATTATTGCGACCATCAGGAGGAGTTTCTAAAGAAACATGATAAGCAAAATTATTCACCGATGGAGGACGATTTGGATTCGTTTTAACCGTTTCTGTTCCCCTAGAAGTTGTAAATACAGAATTTCCTGCACCAAAGGCTCTTAAATCCGGGGGAACAATATAAACAATATCTCCAGTTAACATAATTAAACTATGATAACTGGCTTGATTATCCTCATAATTTTGAGCACTTTGAAAAAAATTCACCGCACTATAAACATCCGATACGGTTTCATGTAACACGACAATCGGAGCATTATTCACAGGTTGCCCATTAATATCATAAAGAAATCGTTGTCCGTAGTTTGTCCGATTGGCTAAGGCTTGATATTCATTGGGAGTATAACCGACAGCCGCTTGAAGATTAGCCGTTTGTACATCCGTTGGTCGTCGAAACCGATATAATGTTACGGGATTTACAGCAGGCCCCGGTTTACTACGGGCTGGAGGGTTAGGATCAGGTTGTAATGCACAAGTTCCAGGGACAGAAACCGGATTGACATTCACATTCGCCACAGGTTCCGGTTGGGGTGGAGTCACCTTCGAGGGTTCTGGGGGTTCCTCTGCTACTACCAATTTAACCTCCTCAGCAGCAGAAACCGTTTCCGCCATCACCCGCTCAAATTGAGGTTTTGGAGGCGTTTGAGACCACACAGCCATCCCTTGGGCGATAATCCCATCTCGATTTTTAAGTCCAATTGTGATTCCAACTCCGAGTAAATATAAAGTTAACAGCAGAATCGGTGTCCATTTTTTCATCGGTGAATTTAGGGAATTTTGAATGCAATATTTTCCAGTGTAGTATGACAAATATCAACCGAAAAAAAAACCCACTGGTGATCAGCCAGTGGTGAGGAACGAAACGTGATTTCTTTGTGAGGAGTGAACTTGCTTATGATTTAAGAGTATCGTGGCGATGTGAAGTTATTGTGTCAATGGGATGACATTTTGTTGACGGTTGATGTCGTTAAGCCAAACAACGAACGGGAGCGCTTTCCAAAACTTGATGAATTACCTCAGAAGTCACTTGATCCGTTACAATGGCTTCTCCAATGCGAGTGGGTAATACAAATCGAACTTTTCCAGCTTTGACTTTTTTATCGGTTTGTAAACTTTCTAAAATGTCATCAATCTTTAATCCAAGGGGAAGTCGGGTGGGTAATCCCGCCTTTTCAATAATACTCAATTGACGTTGATCACTGTGTTCATCCCATAATCCTAATTTAACCGCAATTTGACTCGCGGCTACCATGCCAATTGCTACGGCTTCCCCATGAATAACAACGGTATATCCGGTTAAACTTTCAACGGCGTGACCAATAGTATGACCATAATTTAAAATCGCTCTTAACCCCGATTCTTTTTCGTCTTGACTGACAACATCGGCTTTACTTTGACAGGAACGAATTAAAATTTCTGATAATAATCCGGGTTCTAAGAATTGGATTTGATCTAATCCTTGGGATTGTTCCAATTTAACAAATAATTCTTCATCCCAAATTACACCATATTTAATCACTTCTGCCATTCCCGCGCGGAATTCTCGTTCAGGAAGGGTTTGTAAAACATCAGGATCAATTAATACTAATTTAGGTTGATGAAACGCCCCAATTAAATTTTTTCCTTGGGGATGATTGACTCCAGTTTTCCCGCCAATAGACGCATCGACCATCGCTAATAAAGAGGTCGGAACTTGAACAACATGAATCCCCCGCAACCACGTTGCAGCCGCAAACCCGGTCATATCTCCAATAATTCCACCCCCTAATGCTACCATTGTCGAAGACCGTTCTAAACGATGGTTTAATGCAGCATCATAAATTTTTTGTAAGGTTTCGGGGGTTTTGTATTCTTCTCCGGCAGGTAGGATACAAATTGCCACATCAAACCCCGCTTTTTCTAAGGAAATTCGGGCAGGTTCTCCGTAATAATTAAAAATTTCAGGGTTAGAAACTAATAATATTTTTTTCCCTAATTTTAAGGGGGTGATGAATTCCCCTAATCGATCTAAATGTCCTGCACCAATGGCAATATTATAAGATGATGAACCTAAATTAACTGGAATAATAGACTCCATTTTTTCCCCTCATTAAGTTACCCCTAAAAATTGTATGCTATTTTTCACTCGTTACGAATAGGATCAGACGCATAATTTGCCCAACTCATGATTCAATAGAAAATGATGTTTATGGAGATATCTAATGGTTACAGTGGATGGCGCGATCGCCTATGTTATCATTTATGCAGTCGCTTTAGTGGCAGCCGCCGGAATTATGTTTACCCTGCGTGCTGTTAAGCTCATCTAATCTTACCCCCCAGACGCGCCCCAGCGCGTCTCAACTTATTGTTGTACTTGAGTACCAACCGAAGCCAATTGCTCATGAAAACTCATGAAGAAGTGAGGTCAACAGCTTTTAATTTTAACAAATTTCTTCCCCACTTAAGAAAATTCGAGTTTGATCAGATAACCCGGAATTATTTCCTAATTGAATTTCCTTAATTTGGGCTTCAGAAATCCCACTGCGGAATAAATTAGCTCCTCGAAGATCAGTATAGAATAAAATTGCATCTTTGAGGTTAGTATGCCGCACAATTGCATCTCTTAAAGACGCATAACTAAAATCAACTTGCTTCAAATTAGACCGCGTTAAATCAACTTGTGACAAATCGGCTTGACAAAGGTTACTTTGGACTAAGCTTGTATCTCGAAGTTTAGCATCGACTAAAATCGTGTGACTTAAATCAGCTTGATTCAAGGTTGCACCCGTCAGATTAGCTTTAACTAAATTGGCGAATTTCAAGTTAGCTTGAGTTAAAATAGTACGCTCTAAAATTGCTCCTTTTAAATTGGCATTTTCTAAATTAGCGGCTGTTAAATTAGCACCTCGTAAATCAGCACCTTGAAGATTAGCACCTTGAAGATTAGCTCGATTTAAATTCACGTTTCTTAAATTAGTATAACTTAAATTTGCTTTTTTTAAGTTAGCTGAACTTAAGTTAGCTAGTTGTAAATCAGAGGCGGATAAATTAGCTTCAGTTAAATCAGAATTTTCTAAATTAGCTTCTTGTAAATTCGCTTCAGTGATGATTGCCCCTGTTAAATCAGCACGATTCAAATTTGCTTGTTTTAAATTGCTACAGATTAAGTTAGCGTGTTTTAATTCAGCCCTACGAAAATCTGTTCGGGTTAAAGTTGCATCCATTAAGTTCGTATAATTAAGATTAGAAATAAAAAATTTGCTTTCTGTAAAAACTCCATAACTTAAATCCGCACGACTAAGTTTAGCCAAGCTTAAATCTACTTGAATCAGTTCCACAGATTTTAAGTTAGTTTCTCGTAAATCTGCTCCCCGTAAATCCTTCCCTCGTGATTTTAATTCTTTTAAATTACTATTGCGTAAATCAGGGCCTTTAAACTGGCAAAATAGACGATAGGTGTTGAATTCAGTTTCTGATTGATTTCCTTCCGTATCTTCTTTCGTTTTGACCAAAAAATACTGCACATTTTCTGTAAATAAAGTAAACACTAGATTAAAAATTTCTAGGAACTGAATCATACCTTGACATCTGACTTCGGCATGATCTTGATAGAATTGAATTAAATTGGCAATACAAATGTCCAAATAGTTACGACAAGAATTTCCCAGCAACACTAATTTTAGGAGTAAAATAACTAAAGTAAGTTGACTTCCTTGCTTAATGATTAAATTAAATAAAAAGGTGGGAGGACTATTTTTTTCAATTAATAAATATTCTATTAATCTATTACAGGTTCTCGTAATTAAGGCTTCACTAACAATTTTATCATCATGAATACAATACAGAGATTCCAGTTTTTGTGTAATTCTTTCGCGAATAATATTGGCTGGATACTGCTGACTAAGATTAAACATTAAATATTGAGGTAAACATTGTTTGAATTGACCATAGGTAACATTTTGAGTATTACTTAAAAATAAATTGGCTTGGGTTCCATAATTAAAGACACGCTGGGTTGAAATGGTTTGTTTAATTAAATTAATGACTTCATCCCCCAATAGAGTTGGGTTTTTCGGCTGACGATCTCGACTGGCTGGAGATTGTAACCGAGCAATATACATTGCTAAATCAAATTTATACTGATCCTTAAGTTGTTTAATTAAATTTCGGACAGTTTCTTTTTGTTCCCTTGAATTATGAGGATTAAGGTATTGAGGAACTAATAAATAAGATTGATAACGATAACTCCAATCTCCTCTTTCTATATTGGCATATCGTAATAACTCTTGATAATTTTCGCTCTCTAAAAAGTGTTTCAGCCATAATAGGAGTCGGCTTTCTTGAATTGATAAGCAGGTTTTATAATAATCAGAAAAATCCGAAAGTTTATGAATAAATTTCCGAATCAAGGAATACTGACGTTTAATTAACCAATTATTAATCAAGATATAACAGCATCGCTTGATAAGGCCTTGAAAATGGGGTTCCCCTTCTTCATAACTCAGAATCTCTTCTAAGGCGACTTTAACTTCTGGCTTTTGGGGACACAGAAGGTAGAAAAATAATTGCTCAAAGGAGTCTAAAACGGATGCTGGGCTACCCGTTTGAACCCGATTTAAAAAAAATTCATAGATTAGGTCTGCGCTCATTTTTAAGCGATTATAAAGAGAATAACTTGTAGAATACGATGAAAAAGTTTGATGAGATTGACTAATCAATTTCCCTTGAACTGGGTGATCCATCAATTGTACTGGGTACAAATACTGTTAAGTCTAGGATGGCGAGAGCTAGAAAAATTGGCAAAATTTTATCATAGCTTTACAGTTCTTTCATCATCTTAGAAAGAACGCCATGTTTAGTTAAAGATTTTGTAATTCTGGTTAGGGTTTTTCATCAAACCATGAAACTCTGGCGGGGCGAATCAACTCACTCCGCTCTAATATAGTAATGGATGAACCGTGAATGGAAATCAGACCCTCTTGAGTTAATCGAGCAAAGACTCTGGATAAAGTTTCTGGGATTGTTCCTAGTAAAGCAGCCAGTTGAGTTTTCGTCAAGTCTAATTCTAAGGTAATCATAGAAAATTACTGTTTTTTGACTTTTTTTTCAATTGATACATAGACCGGATTCCTGAAAATCTAAACCTCAGATCAAGAATCAAGAAATCAGTTCCCCCAAGGGATCAAGTCTATCGAGTTCTCTGGGTGGATCAAAAAGATAGACACCCATCTCCTTGAAAGTATGACAAATCGTAAAACTTGTTTAAATTTTGTTTATTCATTGTCTTTTTATTTACAAAATTCTGGTATAAAGTTAACAAATTTGTCACAAAAGCCAACTTCTGTTTAATCTTTTAGAAATATTAGGTTGATAGAGGATTTAGAATAGATTAAGATAGAATCAATCAATACAACCCAGATAGGAGTATAATTGTAAATAATCCTAAACTAAAGGAGTAAAGATAGTTTTATCTACACCTTATTGTCTTAGCTGACTGAGTACGAATGTATTTCTCTTCTAATTGTGGATCTAGGGCTGACTTGCTAGTGATTGATGATACACTAGCAAATTTAAGACTCTTAGTCAATCTGCTACGAGAAAACGGCTATAAAGTTCGGGCCGTTAGTAATGGTTATGAAGCTCTGGAGACGATTCAAAAGAGCCCTCCTGATTTGATTTTATTGGATATTCTCATGCCCGATTTATCGGGTTATGAAGTTTGTGAAAAATTAAAAAAAGATCCTAAAACCCACGATATTCCCATTATTTTCCTGAGTGCTTTAAGTGATAGCTTAGATAAAGTCAAAGCGTTCAGTGTAGGAGGTTCAGATTATATTACTAAACCGTTTCAAGTGGAAGAAGTGTTAGCACGGGTAAAAAATCAACTCACCATTCAATGGCACAAAAAACAACTTCAACTTGAAATTTTAGAACGGGAACAAGCTCAAGAAGCATTACGGATACAATATCAACGGGAACAAGCCTTGAATCGCGTGATTCGTGCGATTCGGAATTCCTTGGAATTATCAACAGTATTTTCAACAACAGTCACTGAAATTGGTCAACTGTTACAAGCTGATTGGGTTGCCATTGTTCAATATTTCTCCCCATCCCATAACTGGCAACCGATTGTTGAATATTTTCCGAATTCAGACCTGGAAAAATTGGTTAAAACTCAACTGTTGAATTCTAATTTGTTATTAACAGAACGGTTTAAATTATTACAAGTTTTTTGTGTCGAAGATCCTCTTCCTCCCCCGGATTCATGGCATCAAGATTTAGTTGAACAATATCCGAGAATTTGGTTACCCATTCCAGTATATTCCGGTGGAGAACCCTGGGGAAGTTTAAGTATTGTTAGACATCGTTCCATTCCTTGGTCAGAAACTGATGTAGAATTAGCAGTAGTTGTCACCGATCAATTAGCGATCGCAATTGGACAATCTCAACTCTATCAACAACTTCATCAAGTTAATGAAGAATTAGAACGTCTTGTTAATTTAGATGGGTTAACCCAAGTGGCAAATCGCCGACGATTTGACCGAGTTTTAGAACAAGAATGGCTAAGATTACGACGAGAAAAACAGCCTTTATCTTTAATTTTAGCTGACATTGATTATTTTAAATTATATAATGATACCTATGGTCATTTAGCTGGGGATGATTGTCTCAGACAAGTTGCTCAAACTGTTAATGAAACTCTCAAACGTCCTGCGGATTTAGTCGCTCGTTATGGAGGAGAAGAATTCGCCATTATTCTTCCTAATACCAGTTTAACGGGATCTCTGCAAGTTGCAGAACAAATTCGACAAGCCATTTATAATTTACAACTTCCCCATGAAGTTTCCCCCGGAAATACGGTGATCACTCTGAGTTTAGGGGTCAGTAGTTTAATTCCTCCCGTAGATGGAGAGCCACAAATCTTAATTCAAAAAGCTGATCGAGCATTATATAAAGCCAAAACTCAAGGTAAAAATCTTGTGTGTCATTTTGAATGTTTAGAATAAATCTATAGTGCTACCCATTACAGTTAGGATAATTCTCAATTCAGCAAGCCTTTTCACTTCCTACTGTTTTTAGTTAAGCTGTTCTCTGTTTTTTTCCCATAGCAGTCTAGCATTTTATAACACGATCTTGATAATTTTTAAGGTGAAGCCTGATGATGAATCAATCGCTATCATTTTCGTCTAACTTCGCTCAACGCTTAGAAAAACTCCAATCTTATTGTCAATGGATGAGCCGAGGAATAGCCATTCTAGGATTTATAGGGTTGATCTTTGGAATAGCCAAACAGCTTTTTGGAGATGGAATTTCTTTCAATTTAATTTCGATTAATTTTTATACCACAATTAATTTAATCATAGCTGGATTAACATTAGGGTTCTGTCCGTCTAAAAAACCATTAAAATCAACCCTTAAAATAGGAGGGTTTTTAATAATTTTCATCACTGGTTTAAGTTTGTCCTATGATCTAGCTTCTCTGCTTTTAACGAAGGTTAAACCTTACCCTAATGCTTTAGAAACCATGCCAATTAATGTGGCGTTTGTATTTTTGATCATAGGAGTAACTTTCCTACTTTTAAACCAAACTTCTCCCCCTAACTTGTTAATTGAAATCCTGATCAGTGGGGCGGGATTCATTACCTATATAGGATTGTTAACCCATATTTACAATAAGGTTTATTTCAACCAGGAATTCACCTTAGAAATTGGATGGGTAACCGCTATTCCTTTGTTAGTCTTATGTACAAGTCTATTAAGTACCCGTCCCCATCAAGCATGGATAAAAATTTTAATGGAGGACTACATTGGAAGTCATCTCGTCCGTCAACTATTACCTGCGGTGTTTTTATTACCTCCAATTTTAGCCGGGTTAGGACAATGGGGTATCAAAAACGGTATTTATGGTGAACCCATTGCTTTAGCTTTGAGTACAACCTTAGATGTGGTTGTGTTATTCGGTCTTGTCAGTTGGAATGCTGAAACCCTCAATAAAAATATGACTGATAAAAAACAAATTGAAATTACCCTCTCTCAAATTGCTGCCATTGTACAATCTTCTGAGGATGCCATCATTAGTAAAACCTTAGACGATAGAATTAGTAGCTGGAATTTAGGGGCAGAACGTTTGTTTGGATATACCGCCCAAGAAATTATCGGTCAACCGATTTCTGTTTTATTACCCGCTAACCGTTTTTCCGAAGAAGCTGATATTTTACAACGGTTACTCCAAGGAGAAAGAATTCAGCATTTTGAGACGGTGCGAAGGCGAAAAGATGGCAGTTTAGTTGATATTTCCTTAACGGTTTCTCCGATCATCAATAGCCAAGGAAACATGATTGGAGTATCTAAAATTTCACGAGATATTAGTGAAAAAAAACGCATAGAAGCCGATTTGCAACTCAGTGAAAAACGATTTCGCAGCGCCTTTGAAAATGCTTCTATTGGAATGGCAATTGTGGGATTAGGTGGTCAGTGGTTACGGGTCAATCAAGCATTATGTGAAATTTTGGGATATTCTGAGAAAGAATTATTAAATTTAACCTTCCAAAGCATTACTCATCCTGATGACTTAGCGAAAGATTTAGAAATTTATCAGAACTTATTAGATAAAAAAGATCCAATTTTTTCGACAACCCTGCGACAAGACTCAGGACAAGGTTCAGGACAATCCTATCAATGGGAAAAACGATATATTCATCAAAATGGAGAGATGATTTGGGTTTTAATCAATAGTACCTTAGTGCGAGATAATCAAGACAATCCTTTATATTTTATTACTCAAATTCAAGATATTACTGAGCGGAAAAGACTTGAACAAGAATTAATTAAAAAACAACAATACTTAGATGCCTTTATTAGCAGTGCTCCCGTAGGTATGACAATTTTAGATGAGCAACTCCGATTTTCATTTATTAATCAGGCTCTAGCAGAAATTAATGGGATTCCGGTGGCTGATCATATTGGAAAAACTCCTTGGGATATGGTTCCTGATTTAGCGATTCAACAAGAAAAAACATTTCAGGAAGTTTTAAACCATGGAAAAACTATTCTATCGGTTGAAATTACAGGAGAAGTCCCCAACAAACCCGGAGTTAAACGCACTTGGTTAGTTTCTTACTTTCCTATCCGTTCTCAATCTCAGAAACCGATCGCCATTGGTATTGTTGTCGCTGAAATTACTGACCGAAAACAAGCAGAAGCAGCTTTGCTCGACAGTGAAGCTCGTTTTCGAGCCATTTTTAATCAAACCTTCCAATTAATGGGATTATTAACCTGTGAAGGAATGACATTAGAAATTAATCAAACTGCCTTAGATTTTGCAGGATTAAAACATGAAGAAATTGTGAATAAACCGTTTTGGGGCGGACACTGGTGGAAAATTTCTCCCGAAACCCAAAACCAGCTTAAAACTGCAATTGATCAAGCGTCTAAAGGTGAGTTTATTCGGTATGAAGTTGATATTTTTAACCACAATTATCAAATTAAAACTCTTGATTTCTCCCTGCGTCCCTTATTAAATGAACAGGGAGAAGTACAACTATTAATCGCTGAAGGACGAGATATTACCGAACAACAAACTCTCCAGCGAGAATTAGCTCAACGAGAATCTTGGTTAGACGCCTTTTTTGCTTGCGCTCCGGCTGGGTTATTAATTTTAGATGATCAAAAACGATTTATTAAAGTTAATGACTCTATTGCTCGAATGCACCGAATTCCAGCTAAAGATCATATCGGTCAATCGATTCAAGATGTGTTTTGTGAATATACAGCAATTTTAGACTTTGTTGGCGATGAAGTTTTAAGCAAAGGAAATCCAATTCTGGATTTAGAAATTAGTGGCGAATATAACTATCCAGGGGTAAGAAGTTATTGGATGGCTTCATTTTTCCCCTTATCTAGTGATGTTCAAGGCCGTGCTTCGGGAGTGGGTGGGGTGTTATTAGATATTACAGAACGTAAGCGAGTGGAATTAGAATTGCGGTCTGTGAGTGAACGATTGCAATATTTACTGACCGTGAGTCCTGCTGTTATTTTTAGTTGTCAACCCCGTGAAAATTATGAGATTACTTTTATGAGTGATAATGTTCGTAGTTTATTGGGGTATAATGCACCAGAATTTATTAGAAATCCTGGCTTTTGGTTAAGTCATGTTCATCCTGAAGATATTAAACTTTTGCGTTCAGGATTACAACATATTTTAAAACGAGATATTTTTAGTTATGAATATCGATTTTTACACGCCGACCGCACCTATCATTGGTTAGATATGCAAATGCGATTAGTTCGAGATTCCAAAGGAAAACCCTTAGAAATTGTAGGATACTGGGTTGATATTACGGATCGCAAACAAGCTGAATCTGAACTCCAAATTACTCAAAGACGATTACAAACCGTGATTGAAACCATTGGAAATGGCATTACCTTAAGTAATAATCAAGGTGAATTTTTGATTTTTAATTCCGAAATGGAAAATATCACGGGATATGGTTTAGAAGATACACAAAATCACCCGGATTTTATGAAATTGCTTTATCCTGATAGTTTGGGTTATCAACAAGCAGGAGAACGTTTACAACAAGTCCTCCATGAAGGAGAATTACATAATATTGAAACAACCATTATTACCAAATTAGGAGAGACTAAAACCTTATTAGTTTCAACGGTATTATTAGAAGATGAACGCGGGGAATTATTTTTAACGGTTTATCAAGATATTACTGAACGCAAACGCACAGAAGCAGCATTACAAGCCGCCAATGATTTATTACAAGCCACCATTCAAGCCGCCCCTGTTGCCATTGATGTCATTGATCAAGATGGTAAAGTCTTAGTTTGGAATCCCTCGGCTGAACGAATTTTTGGCTGGTCATTTCAGGAAGTCATCGGTAAGTCTTTACCCATGATTCCCCATGATTCTAAACACGAATTTGAACAATTTGTCAGTCAAACTTTTGTTGGGGATACCCTGAGTCAAGTCGAAACCAAACGTCAACGAAAAGATGGGTCTTTGGTTGATATTAGTTTATCGACGGCTTTAGTGAGGAATTCTCAAGGACAAATTATTGCAGCTATGGGTATTTGTGAAGATATTAGTGAACGTAAACGTACGGAGAAAGCTTTACGACGTTATGAAAGAATTGTAGCAGCGACAACGGATCAAATTTGTTTAATTGATCAAAACTATACCCATCAGTTAGCCAATCCAGCCTATTTGAATCGTTATGAACAAACCTTAGAAGCGTTGATGGGTTCTCCTTTGGTCAATTTGGTCGGTCAACACCAATTTGAACAGATAATGAAACCTTATTTAGAACGATGTTTAGAAGGAGAAGTCATTCATGATCATTGTTGGTTAACGGCTTCCAATTTAGAGGCTCAATTTCTGAGTATCACTTATGCTCCTTATTATGAACTTAACCAACATATTTCCGGCGTTGTTATTAGTATTCGGAATTTAACAGAACTTAAAATTGCTGAAGAAAAATTACATCAAAGTGAAGAAGCATTACTGGAAGCTCAACGCATTGCTCATATTGGAAATTGGAAGTTTGATGTCGCGAGTCAAAGAATGAGTTGGTCGGATGAAATGTACCGAATCTTTGGATTAGAAAAACCCCAGCCTGAACCGAATTATCAGCAGTATTTACAATATGTTCACCCAGAAGATCGTTCTAATGTTGAAAAACATATTCAACAAACCCTTCAAACCGGAATGTCCTATGAACTCGATTATCGCATTATCAGAACGAATGGTTCTATTCGCTATTTAGAAGTGCGGGGAGAAGGAGTTCGAGATCATAATGGTAATATTGTTCAATTGTTTGGAACCGCTTTAGATATTAGCGATCGCAAACAAGTTGAATTAGAACTTCAAAAAGCCAAAGAAACCGCAGAAGTTGCCAATCAAGCCAAAAGCATTTTTATTGCCAATATGAGTCATGAACTGCGAACACCATTAAATGCAATTCTCGGATTTGCTCAACTCATGACTCATGATACAACTATTCCTTCCCATCAACGAGAAAATTTAGAAATTATTCGTCGCAGTGGAGGTCACCTCCTTCATTTAATTAATAATATTTTAGATCTTTCTAAAATAGAAGCCGGACGAATGACGGTTGATCACAGCACCGTTGATATCAATTATTTGATTTTATCCACTTGGGAAATGTTTCGTTTGCGGGTAGAAGCCAAAGGATTAAAGTTTTTGCTGAATATTCAACCCAATGTCCCTTCTTCTGTAATTACAGATCCCAATAAACTGAGACAAGTCTTAATTAATATCTTAGGAAATGCCATTAAATTTACTCAAAAAGGCAGTGTAAGTTTAACTGTTTATTTAAAACCGAGAAGGGGGAATAGCGAGCCATCAACTGTTAACTATCTTAGATTTGAAATTGAGGATACTGGAGTCGGTATTTCTGCCTCTGAATTAAACCTGATTTTTGATGCGTTTATTCAAAGTCAATCTGGTAAAAAAGCCTTAGAAGGAACCGGATTAGGATTAACCATTAGTCGGAAATTCGTAGAATTAATGGGAGGGGTTTTAGGGGTTGAAAGTACCGTTGGTATTGGTAGTCAATTTTGGTTTGAAATTCCGCTAAAAATCGCTCCCAAAAGCAAAATTCAATCACCGCAAATTCAGCGCCAAGTTTTATCTTTAGCCCCTGGTCAACCTGATTATCGAATTTTAGTGGTGGATGATCAACCCGAAAATCGTCAATTAATGATGAAATTATTAACTCAAATTGGATTCCAGGTTAAAGAAGCTGAAAATGGACAGCAAGCCCTAACCCTGTGGCAACAATGGCAACCTCACCTGATTTGGATGGATATTCGGATGCCAATTATGGATGGTTATGAAGCAACCCAACAGATTCGTGCCAGCTTGCCGGGTCAAAATACGGTGATTATTGCCTTAACTGCTTATGCTTCTAAAAGCGATCGCAATTTAGCCTTATCTGCCGGATGTAATGACTATTTAAGTAAACCCTTCCAAGAAGATGAACTGTTTAGCAAAATGGCTGAGTATTTAAACTTGCAGTATGTTTATGCAGACCCTACGACTTCAGCCCCCCGCTCCTCGATCCTACCCAATTCTACCCATGAATCCTTAACCAAAGCTTGTCTATGGGTGATGCCTCCTGAATGGATCATCAAGCTCCAAGAAGCCGCCCTCCTGTGTGATGAAGAAGCGGTACTGTCTTTAATTGAAGAAATCCCCCCCGAACAGGAAACTCTGGCCAATGGTCTGCGAGCCTTAGCCCGTGATTTCCAATTTCAGCAGATTCGACAGTTAACCTTCGGAGAAAATACTGCTGAAAATACTCCAGATTCACCACCCATTTGAGACCCCAAACCTAATCATCGTAGATGATACAGCCTACTTTTGTTTCAGAAGATACAAAAGCTGACATAATGAATACAATTATCTCTCAATCCTTTTCAATCGATTTGAACCTCGTTTGGGGGACAAACTAAGGTGAGGAGCCTGGGTACAATGCTTGTACTTGCAATGATTCTTTACAATCGTTAACAATAAGTATCAGCCCCTTAGATCAACAGGAGAGTGGACGCTCTGTGTTCCAACACTTGAAGCAGGACTTGAAAAATGACTTAATTGCAGGTCTGTTGGTTGTGATTCCTTTAGCCACCACCATTTGGCTGACCATCACAATCTCCAGTTCTGTGATTGAGTTTCTGACACGCATCCCTAAGCAAATTAATCCCTTTGATGGTTTGCATCCGATTCTCGTCAACCTGCTCAATGTTTTAGTTGGGCTGGCGGTACCCTTATTAGGGATATTATTTATTGGTTTGATGGCTCGTAATATTGCGGGACAGTGGCTTTTAGGAGTCAGTGAAAAAATCTTACAAGCTATTCCCTTGGCGGGTTCAGTTTACAAAACCCTCAAACAACTTTTAGAAACCCTTTTACGAGATTCTAACGATAAATTCCGCCGTGTTGTCTTAGTGGAATATCCCCGTCCTGGGGTATGGTCACTCGCTTTTGTCACCGGGTCGGTCAGTGGAGATATCCAGTCCCAATTACCCGAAGCGATGGTGAGTGTCTTTATTCCAACCACGCCAAATCCGACCAGTGGATGGTATGCTATTGTTCCAGAACATCAGGTAGTCAACCTGTCCCTTTCGGTGGAAGATGCGTTTAAAATTATCGTATCTGGTGGGATTGTCAATACAACATCCTCATCGCTCAAAGCTCTTCCTTCTAAAACCCATTCTCCATTAGAATCCCTGGTTAAGAGTGAAAAGAGACTTTCATCCATTGCACTTGAAGATGAAGGGATCGGAGTGGGCGAAAATTAAAGGAGCACCCGTTCAAAATCATTAAGTATTAAGAGGATTTGGGGAAAGTCCTTAACAACAACCCCTGATTTTTTCTCATCGAGTTAAGTGGTGATCAAAATTTTGAGTTTTTATCGCTATTCAAGCTTTAAAAATTTAAGGGTTGTTTCTGAATTTTCCCTGTTGCTGCTTTTCCTGTTCGGATTTACTATTCTTTATTCTTAAATTCTTAGACTTATGCAAGCTCGTCGTACTGCTCGTGAACTCGCTTTACTGGGAATTAGTCAACTCCCAGCGACTTCAGAGCGCCTAGAACCCCAAGAATTACAAGATGTTTTAATTGCTGCGGTCAGAACATTGACTAATGAAGGTCAAGAATCTTTGGAAACGGCGGTTTCTGAATTACAACGTAGTAGCGATCGCCTCTTAGGAAGTCAACTACGGGCGAATGATTTAGATAGCGCCCGTTCCATGGTTCATGAAGCCATTGAATTAGTTCAAGGCGCAATTAATCGCTTAAGTACCGCTATTGAATTACCGGAATTAGTGCAACTGGCAAATCAACAAGAAGTTCGAGATTATGCCCTAGAAATTTTAATTCAAGTCAATCGTCATAAATCCGAAATTGATCAGTTATTAACTGATGCGATGGTGGATTGGCAATTGAATCGACTAGCCCGCATTGATCGAGATATTTTACGCATTGCTGTTGCAGAATTAATGTATTTAGAGTTAAAAGAGCAAGTGGCAATTAATGAAGCCATTGAACTGGCTAAACGCTACAGTGATGAAGATAGTTATCGCTTTATTAATGGGGTTTTACGTCGATTTGTCGATAAATTAAAAGCACCTGTTTCCGAGTTAACAGTTGACAGTTAACAGTCAGGGGGTCAGAAACCGGGTTTCTCAATCAATCTCTCTTGAGAAGCGAAGGTTATTACAGAAACCCGGTTTCTCAGGGTTAACACTTAACAGTCAACAGCCAACAGTCAATCAATATTAAATCCTATGGTATTTAATTGGTTTCGTCGTCAATTTAATGAAAAAACCGAGGAAACTCAGGAACCTAAAACCGAGGTTAAATCAGAACCTGAAAAGGTAGAAAAACCTGCGGAAACCTCTGAGATTTCTGAGGGTACACCTCAAATTTCTGAGGATTATTTACAGTGGGCAAAAGCCGCTTATAAAAATATTCAAAAACAACAGCAACCGGAACCCGAACCGGAACCTACTGTAGAGCCTGAAGCTGAACCCACAATTTTAACTCCAGAAATCTCTGAGGCGGAAACGGTAGAAGAGATCGCGGAAGTGGAGGTGATAGAAACAGCACCGGAACCGGAAGCTGTTGTTGAGTTAGCTCCCGAACCCCCCGTCACACCGGTTGAACCGGAACCTGTTGTTACCCCCCAAACCGAGGTCATACAGACAGAAACCGTCGAAACCGCAGAACCCCTACCCTTTTGGGCAACATCTGCCACAGAGCGTCAAGCAAGGCTAGAACGGCTCAAAGAAACGGCCATTGAAGAAGAACTCGAAACCAATCAAACCGCCTCCCCAGATGCGGGAATGGTGTTTGATGAGATGTTTATGTGGTCGGCGCAGGTCTTAGCAGATCAAGGTCGTCGTCCTGATGAAGTTGCCTTAGAAGAAATTACCTGGTTACAGAAACTTTGGAAGGCGTTAGGACGAACCAGACGCAGTTTACTCAACCAATTAAAAGCCATTGTCGGTCAAGGGCCATTAAATCAACAAGCTGTTGATGAAATTGAATCCATGCTGTTGCAAGCTGATGTCGGGGTAGAAGCCACCGATCGCGTCATTGAAGCGTTACAAAGCAAACTCCGTCAAGAAGCCTTACCCCCTGAACAAGCGATCGCTTATCTTAAACAAATCTTAAGGGAAATTTTGGAAGAACCCTTTTCACAAGGTTATCCCATTACCTTTGCACCCGAAAAAGACACCTTAAATATTTGGTTAGTCACCGGAGTCAATGGGGCCGGTAAAACCACAACCATTGGTAAAATCGCCCATTTAGCTCAAAAATCCGATTATCGCTGTTTAATCGCCGCTGGAGATACTTTTCGGGCTGCGGCAGTTGATCAAGTCAAAGTTTGGGGCGATCGCACCGGTGTTGAAGTGGTGGCGAACCCCGGAAAAAATACTTACCCGGCGGCGGTGGTTGATGATGCCATTGAAGCCGCTAGATCCCGAAATACAGAATTGTTAATTATTGATACAGCCGGACGTTTGCAAAATAAAAAGAATTTAATGGAGGAACTTAATAAAATCCGTCGAGTAATTGATAAACGAGCTCCAGAAGCCAAAATAGAATCATTGTTAGTGCTAGATTCTACTCTAGGTCAAAATGGATTACGACAGGC
>NZ_JBJUDF010000331.1:0-13918 GCF_046067725.1 Planktothrix sp. | reverse complement strand
GGCTGGATTAATGTCGTCAATGTCGATGTCCTGCTGTAACATTATATTAGCCTCAACTTGGGTTTAACGAACTGGTTGGGGTTGGGGTTGATCGGCTGTCATCCGGTCAGCCCCTTTTGATTTGTGATACACTGATTATACACAAGCTACACACAAATTGTACACTATTAAGAATATGACAATAGACGAAAGGACACGATTAGGAATATTGATTCCTGCATGGCACAAAAAATTATTGTATCTATGGGCTGGATTAAAAGGAACTAGCCCCACTAATTTAGCGGGAAATATAATACAAGCTAGGATAGAAGCCAACCTAGATCAAATAATGTTAATGGCAGATTCGAGAGCCAAGGATCTAGGGATAACAACAGAAGAATTTATAGATAGAATCGTAGGTAATAATTCAGATAGCGATAATTGACAATGCTGTCCCGTGCCGAACTAAGATTTGCCGAACTTTGGGAGTTGCTATATCCTGATATTGATCTTCACACCGAATACAGGTTTACCCCTCCCCGTCGATTCCGTTTCGATTTTGCTTTCCTACCCTCGAAGATTGCAATTGAAATAAACGGCGGCAACTGGATTCGCGGACGGCATACCAGAGCGTCGAACCTATCCAACGAATATGAGAAGTTGAACCTTGCCACGTTGAACGGTTGGCGGGTGTTCGTGCTATCTCCTGAGATGATTAATGAGGATTGGTTGGCGAGAATTGCTTCCTGTATTAAAAATTAAAATTGTCAACTTATTGAGTTTTAATTATAATATCAAAAGCCTTTTAATTTGGGAGTAAAACAATGACAAATTCCATTATGGAACCTAATAAAATCTTCAGTCCAAATGGTAATGATGACGTTAATAATCGTTCAATTTGGTATGGGGAAACAACCAATTTAATGCAATTGAATGATGTGCGTTATTCGTGGGCTGTTGGCTTGTGGAAACAAATGAGAGAAAATTTTTGGACGAGTGAAAAATTTGATGTCACTCAAGATATTAACGATTATCAAAACCTAACACCTGATGAACAAAAAGGCTATGATGGAATACTTAGTTATTTGATATTTTTAGATTCAATTCAAACAGTTAACATTCCACATTTAAAGAGTGTTGTGACTGCACCTGAAATAGCGTTGTGTATGGCTGAACAGATATCACAAGAAGCTTTGCATTCACAGTCTTATCAATACCTTCTGGAAAGTGTTATCCCAAAAGAAAAAATAAATTATATTTATGATTTTTGGAAAACCGATAAATTGCTATTTGAACGCTGTGAGTTCATAGCGTCAATGTATCAAAAATATATTGATCAAAAAACAGAAGAGAGTTATTTTGAGACTTTAATAGCCAATTTTATCCTTGAAGGTTTATATTTTTATTCTGGATTTTGTTTCTTTTATAACCTGTCATCAAGAATGTTAATGTCGGGTTCTGCTGATATATTTCGCATGATCAACCGGGACGAATTGAGTCATGTTAGACTATATCAAAAAATCATACCAGAGGCGATGCAAACCTTCCCGTATTCAAAGGATAGAATTCATGAAATGTTCGATAAAGCGGTCAAGTATGAGGTGCTTTGGGTTAATCATATTGTAGGCAATAATATTTTAGGAATCACCGAATCCAGCACTGAACAATATATTAAATATCTTGCCAATATTCGATTAAAATCAATTGGATTGGAGCCGCTTTATAGCGATCCGATTTACTTTAAAAACTGCTACTCTCACCTAGAGAAAATAGCAGATACAGGGAAGGAAGCAAGTGTTAAAGCCAACTTCTTTGATAGTGGTGTTACCAGTTACGTGATGTCTTCCGGTGTTGAGGGTTGGGAAGAGGTTTAAAAATTTTAAACCCCTAACGACTGCTGCGATCGCTAGGGGTTAAAAGCTGTCAATCAATTCCCCTAATTAACAAACTTGATTTGCTCTTTTTCTAGGAATTGAAACCATTGTTTCTGCGTGGGAGCAGACTCCCTATTTAATGGGTGAGGAAACACTCGCCGCGCTATTTTAGCTGCGGCGATCGCCTCTCTCTTGGTTGGAAAATAACCGGGAAATTTTAACCCACTAGGAGCATGAGTGACAACCCAGTAATCGCCCTCGTGGCGGTTTATTGCCAGCCATTTTCTAACGGTTGCTTTAACTGGGATTTGACCATAAATTGTCTGGGTTACTATCGTTTTTCGCATATTATCTCCTTTTGTTAATCACTGATGCAGGTTCTCCAATCCATTCCTCTTGAATCCTGTATTTCCCTCCGTTTTTGCTGAGTTCCTCAAGCTTTCGCCTTGCCTCGTTAAATCGTTCAAAAACCCCCATTATTGCTACTGGATGATCGACCTTGAGAATTGAATAACCAATAAGTTTGCCCATTATGTACTCCTTAATTTGATTGTTGTTTTCCCCAACATTCGTTACACAATTCGTCGCCAGACCCCATAAAACACCAAGGGACTAACCGACCACAGTTTTCACACTCGTCCAAAACAGGAACTAAATGACTTGGTTCTTGACAGTCCGCATTAGAGCAGTTGTCACACTCGCACTCAAAAAAATAGCAACTTATTGTTTTACATTGGCAATAAATTGGTTTTTTTGTGCCAACTTCACAAGCTGTTTTTTGCAACAGATTGAACAATGTAGGAGAAATAGTTGAAAGGGTTGCACTCATTCTATGAAGTCTCCTGGGGTCAATTCACTAACAAGTGGGCTAAAATCGTCAGGGGGTGAAGCCACGATTTTCCCAAGGGATAAAACAAACACTAGCGATCCTTGCTCAATTGTCCCCTCGCTCCATTCCGGTTTAGGGACACCCTTAGAAATCCCTAAGAGCTCAACCGTAACGGACGGGACGCTGTTCCCGTATCCATTGGTGAATTTAACATGGGTTAACGGCTTGTCAAACCGGGTTTGATAATATGGCTTGATTTCTCGATATTCCTCCTTTTTTTCACCAGAGGAAATCATATCGAACCATTTCTTCTTAATTGGCAAAACTAAGGTTTTGGTCATTGTTGTAGGGGTTAATAATTGGGGGAATTTCACCCCCAGAATTATTGATTAAAATGGGATTGCTTTTTCGCCTTGTTTAACTTCAGACACCTCTGTTTCAATGACTTCCGCAGGTTTAAGGGCTTCTAAGTTTTTTGGGGCGATCGCTTTTGGTTCACGAAGGAACAATGCTGCATCGCAGGTTTTGTTACCGTTGTCCAGATCTCGGATGTTGGCGATTTTTAAGGTAATAGCCTTGCCTTCTGCTAAAAATTTCTTAAAAATTTCATAGTGATTATCAAGTTTGGAGCGCAAAGATTTGTTAGACCACACGCCCTGATTCCCCATGACAATCAAGTATGAAGTACCCCATTTCCCCCCTTCATTTCGATCAATGTCTGTAACCCGATATTCTCCTTCGGGTACTTCATGTAAGCGATAGGCATCCACTCCCCCTGATTTTGCTATCGTCAGATAGGGAGCTATAGGTTGTTCACTTCGAGCTAATTGTTTTAAAGCCTCTCCGTCTACACCTTCTTGAATTAATACCCGAATCGAATAAATAATAGATTTATCCGCAGGGCTAATAAAATCAATTCGAGGGATCGAGATCGTTCTTTCTTCAGGTGTCTCTTTTTTGATCTTGATATCGTATCCTTCAAGTTCTCCCTTAAGAGATCCTAGAATAAAATTCCGTCCTTCTTGACGGATTGGGAAAATATTTGAACCACTTCGGAGAATGATTTTCCCGTCTTCAGATGCCAAAATTACAGGCCCATAAATTCGTTCAACGATTCCTTCTGACGAAGCTTTTACAGATAAAACATCTGTTTCATCGTATTCTCCGTTACTACACTCGCGCAAAAAGGTTGTAAGGTAGATACTTTCGTTTGCGACTTCAGTGTTTAGTTGATTAACAGAAATATGATTGTATCCGGGTATCCATTCTTGAAAGTGAAGGGAGGAAAATGCTCCCTCTTCGTCAAACTTGATTTTGGTTACAGATGGAGTTTTTACGGTTGCCATACGTTGTAAATACGAATTGGTTTATTTGGGCTAATCGCACCGCCCCAACGCTTCACAATCGCACTATGAAGCGTAAGGAAAGTGCGATTAGGGGGTATCACAATTTCCATTTATATAACAATCTTCTTCCTCCTCTTCCTCCTCTTCCGTATAACCCTTTTTATCTAATTCTTCCCAGAGAGACTCTGCATCTTCTACACAAAATTTTGCTGCATTTTTTCTTTCCCAGTAGGGTTCTTTGCTAATAGATACATTGATCTTGGATGCAACCATTAGTCGAATAGAGGCTTGTTGAATAAATTCTGATTTGTTCATAACTTCCTTAAATTGTTGATTTGTTTATGGGTTAATCGCACCGCCCCAACGCTCCACAATCGCACTATGAAGCGTAAGGGAAGTTGATTTAGGGTTAATTTGTGGTGTTCAAAGCTTCGACAATTTCCTTCTCAGAAAATGTTATAAACGAAGGCTCGTTGTAATTCAGTGACAGGCAACTCCATTGCCCGTCTAAAAACCGTGTATACACTTTGTAGGTCTTGTCTGCGACCTTGAATTTCAGTCCTGTTCTGATTCTCACTTCATCAACTCCTCATATTCCCCCTCATAGTCAACAGGGGGATATTCGTGTTCAGGGAAACCACCATCAAGGGCTTTTAGATTTTGTTCGGCTTCTTCTTTGATTTCTCCCCACGTCCTGAAAACGTGGTTGTAATTGTGTTGCAAGGAGTCAGACTCGGACAACACCAAATCATTGAAATTTTGCAGCTTTTGAATCTCCCGGTCTAGGGAGCAAACTTGTCGCTTTAATTCGGCTAATTCCCGTTTTTTGTCCGCTATCTTCTCGGAAGTAATCATCAACTCAGCCTTGAGTTCTGAGTCTAAATCGCTTAACGATATTAGATCATGATCATCCATCCCAATCTGTTCGGCGACCAATAATTTCAATTGTCGCAATTCGTTATCCCAGTTCTCCCCTTCTTTGATTTCAACCGACAAATCAAGTCGGGCTGACTGATAATTCCCTAGGTTTCTTGTTAGTCCGTAGCTGATTGTTTTGATTTCCATGGTGACTCCTTTGGGGGAATTTCACCCCCTTATATTTTAATCGATTTGATTGACTAAAGCGTTAAACTTAGGTATCATTCCCGATGGAATTTGGTTAAGAATTTTCGGGACTTCTACGTCATCAATTTCAGCGCATCGTTCGTTATAGCCGTCGTTAAATTCGACTATAAAATCCCGTTCCTCAATCAATCCTAAAAACTGTTTTGCGAGTTCTTTCGTTAACTGAAATTCTTCCACTGATTTTTCAACGTTAGTCATTACGCTACCTCCCAACTACGCTCTCTTAATTCTTCTTGAGCCAAGAAAAATGAACCATGACGGCTGTGACTATATTGAAGACCTTTGTTGTGGGTCAGGACTTCAGTGATGGCATAGAACCATCCTCCAAAGTGAACAACATAACCGAGTTTGCAGCCATGTTCCCAAATCACTGTTCCTTGAGATTTGGCTTGGTTGACAATTTCTTCAGAGCTAATTTTGATTTCTTCCATTGTTGATTCAGATTGTGTTGATTCAGATTGCTTGATTCGTTCCCAGTAACTAATAAATTGATCAACCGAGATGGGAACCGCCCCGATGTCTAATCGAAACCAAATGATGTCTTCTTGAATTGAAACTGCTTCAACGTCTTCTGGCTTGTATTGTTTTTCGGTGCCATAGGTGAAGTTGTCCCAACTCAAAACCTTGGCGGCAATTTGTTTGTTGTAGATGAACCCTCGAATTTCGGAGGGGATAGAAAAAAAAGACGCTAACGCTTTTCGGTCTATTGATGTTATCATGGTTTTATGTGGGGTTTCCCCTGTGCTGTACGAGCGGTTGGCACTGATTTCGAGTCCGGTGCTGACCGCTTTTGGCTTATGTATCTATAGTAGTGTAGTGTCACTACACTGTCAAGGGGGTTGGAAAAGTTTTTTCATCGTTGATGTACAAGGTTCCTCACAGTCACCGAAGGGAATAATGATCGTATGTCCCGCCCAAGTCCCTTAAGCAAAGCATCTAGTTTTTGTCGGCTCACCGCCTCAGCCCGTCCTGATTCCAAAGATTTGATCGTATCTACCGAAACCGCGCCATTAGTGAGTTTTGCCAATTCTGACTGTGATAAGCCCTTAGTATTTCTAAGGGCTTGCAGCATTAACCCCACGTCCCTGTCCCACGCTATAAAAAGAACCCGGTCGTATGGAACCATAATTTCCTCTTCTTCATTGCTTAAATTTTCTAGTGTATTGACACTACACGAATCTTGATCTACCATAGCAATAGTCTCGAAAGTTAGCAAGACGTTTTTGCCGAAACACACACCCTCTAGTCCTAGCAAGCACAAGGGGATTCGGTTTTCGGTATGAGCATTGCTGAAATGTTAGAGAAAAAAAGGCTACTTTTACGAGAATTGCTTAATAAGTAATCTCACGGAGTTACGCTTGGAAACCTTTTGAAGTGGAGGTTGTAGCGATGCGATAGGGATAAACCAAGAATTTGTTTGTTGTTCAAAAAGCCAGGGGAAAGGCATAAAACCCTTTCCCCTGGCTTTCTTAAAAAACATTGCCTTAAGTATTGCAGAGATTCAGAAATCTCAATAACACCCATAACCCCTAATGGGTGTCACCCCTCACTCGTAAAAATGCATACAACCTGTTGCACCCAGGTTGTGCCTTTCGGAAACCAGTATGACCAAATCAACGGTCAACAACCCACCACTAATCGGAGTACCGATATAGTGGGGGCTTGAAATATAGCCCAAGTTGACCAGACTGAGTACCTTTGCGGTACTACGTTGGCGGTAAGTGTTAAAGTTCTTACCTACAAATGCGAAGCTAGTTTGTAGCTCTAAAACTTAAAAGTTAAACAGGTTTAAAGGGTTAAGCCAGTGCTTTTAAGAAAGTACCGACCGCTAACATTGTCGAAGCTAACTTTACCCTAGAAACAGGAGTTATTTCATGTCTAATTACGTTTTCGTAATTGATACAAATAAACAGCCTCAAACCCCAATACATCCTGCTCAAGCTCGATTGTTATTAAATCAAGGTCAAGCTGCTGTTTATCGTCGTTATCCGTTCACTCTTATTCTGAAGGAGTCAAAACCCAAGCCCAAAATAGAACCAATTACTCTCAAAATTGACCCCGGTTCAAAAACAACCGGGATTGCATTAGTTCAGGGAAACAAAGTAATTTGGGGAGCCGAATTGACTCATCGAGGTCAAGTCATTAAAATGTCTTTGGAATCCCGACGTTCATTACGCCGTTCCCGAAGAAATCGTCATACTCGATATCGTCAAGCACGGTTTTTAAACCGAAAAAGACGTGAAGGTTGGTTGGCTCCCAGTCTTCAACATCGAGTCGAAACAACTTTAACTTGGGTGAATAAATTAATTAAGTTTGCACCCATTAGTTCAATTGTTCAAGAGTTAGTTAGATTTGACTTGCAGCAACTTGAAAATCCTGAAATCTCTGGAATTGAATATCAACAAGGAGAGTTACAAGGATACGAAGTTCGACAATACTTACTGGAGAAATGGAGTAGAAAATGTGCTTACTGTGGGATAGAAAACGTACCCCTAGAAGTAGAACATATTCATCCTAAATCTAAAGGCGGAACTGACCGGATTTCTAATCTTTGTTTAGCTTGTCATGACTGTAACCAAAAGAAAGGGAGTCAAGATATTCAAGATTTTATGTCGGGTAAACCTGACTTACTGCAACGGATTTTAAGGCAGGCTAAACAACCGTTAAAAGATGCTACTGCGGTCAATTCAACTCGATGGTCACTGTTTAATCGGTTAAAAGAAACGGGTTTATCTGTTTCTACGGGTAGTGGGGGTTTAACTAAATTCAATCGAACTCGATTAAACTTACCTAAAACCCATTGGTTAGATGCAGCTTGTGTTGGGAAAGTTGAAGCTTTAAAGGTTTTAACTAATAAACCTTTGTTGATTAAGGCAACAGGTCATGGTTCAAGACAAATGTGTCGAACAGACAAATTTGGTTTTCCCTCTCGTTATGTTCCCCGCTTTAAATTTGTCAAAGGCTTTCAGACTGGAGATATTGTTAAAGCTGTTGTTACCAAAGGCAAGAAAATAGGAACCTATTTTGGACGAATTGCTGTTCGTTCTAGTGGGAGTTTTAATATCACCCTAAAAGCAGCAATTGTTCAAGGCATCAGCTACAAATATTGCACAACAATTCACAAAAAGGATGGTTATTTGTATGCAACATAGACCCCGACCCCTTTTTCCTCTCACCGCTAATCGGAGTACCGATTTAGCGGGAGTCTCCAAGGGGGAAGACAGATGACACCAGCATTGATAACCCAAAAAGGGTTGCTTTTGATTCTTCTGTTTCAGGTGAGTAGCCTGTTGATCCACTTCGCCATGTTCTCGGAACGTGGATCGGGAAGAATCACAGCTGGGGCACCTGAGACAGAAGCCCCGAAGCCTGGGGATGGTAGAAGAGATGTCTAATCCTAATTACAGGCTCCTAAGTTTCAGGCGCGACTTGGAACGACGGAATCTAAGCCAACTCAAACAACTAGCAAAAAAACAAGGATTGGGTGTTAAGGATGCGGCGGTAATAGGGAGTGCCCAACGCCGATCTACCTGGATTAAATTGCTGATTCGGAACGCACCGCAACCGGAACCGCAACCGGAAAAGCCCAAACCTAAAAAACCTCCAACTAAGCAGAGGACTGTCTACGGGTTGAGACGGCTTCCTGTAATTAAAACAACTGTTTACTCCTATGGGGGAGATAAATCATGAAAATCGAAATACCTTTAGCACTGGATGATTTACCTCTAAGTCCAGAGGCATTTAGGGTCTATTTTGCGATCGCTCGAAGCGTAACAGAATATCAGGAATTTCCAACAATCGAGAGAATCACCGCCCGATGCTTCGGGAAGAAATACGCATTGGGCCGGACGCATACAACCTTAGCCCTGACTGAGTTGATCAAGTGGAATTTGGTCAAGGGGGAACCCGGTAGCTACCAAATCACGCAGCCGGAAGAATGGAAGGTTCCGGGGGGTGCAGCATGAAACCCTCTATTCTAGCTGCTTTTACAGAAGCAATACCCTACATCCCTGGACTGAGGCAACAGGCAGGGAGTGTAGTCTCAGCAATCCTTATGATGCAACTTGAATATCGTTTTGCCAAGTATCCAGAAGGGTTTTATAAGTTTCTTGAACCGCCTCAAAACGGACATCAGGACTACAAGCCTGGGGATAGTTGGGTTGAGGAATTAGCTTTTTCCAAAGAAGAATTCAGGACGGCATTTGACAAGATTGGAGTCCGCTATAGTTCCAAAACTCAGTACAACGAGGCGAAGTCTAGCGGATCAGAGTTTGGTGATAGCTATTACTGTTCTTATGTTGATCGGCAGTCGGGGTTGACCTTTTATTTTCGCAACCATAGCAAGGTAGACGAGTTAATTTCCTGCATTGAACCCAGACAAAAAGCAATGGGTTTTAGACCCCGGAAAACTAGACCGCAAATGGTAGATCCCAACTTACGGGAAATTGGGAATCCCAATTTACAGGATGTGGTCTTTTCCGAGGACGGGAAATCGGGAATCCCAATTTACAGAAGTGGTGAATCCCAATTTACCGATCTATATATAGATATTTCAGAAAAGACTTCAGAAAAGACTTCAGAAAAGATCCCCCCTACCCCCCAAGGGGGAACCGGACTTTTCTCTCAAGAAGGGGAAAAGTCAACAGGAGAGGAAGACCGCAACCGCAAGATAGTTGAACCTCCTCAAGACTTAAAACAGGACTTACCTGAACAAATCAAGTCTTCTTCCGGTGATCAGACTTCCCCCGCGCCGACACCAATTTTTAGTGTCCACAAGAAGGAACATCAGGATCGGATTGTGGCGGTATACCAATCCAACAAACCCGCCGCGTGGTTGCCCGTTAATAACCTCCACAGGGATATCAGAGTGATGGTGGATAGCCTTTTATCCTCTGAGAACTTTCAAGGCGATTTAGAGGTATTTTTGACCCGCTTAGAGAATGCCTTGAAAGAAATCAACGATCCGATAACTAAGTTCGGTTGGTTCCGCAATCAAGGGAACTTGGGGTTAAGAACCGTACTGTCAAATTACGGCAGGCATTTGATGGAATTTAGCGATGCTTGGACGGCAAGGCAAACCCAAAAAACTCAAACCACCGACTCGCTCCCCGATTGGGCATTAGAAGCCCAAAAAGAAATCGAAGCCAAGCAACTCAAAAAGGCAGGTTAGACATGGACATTCAAATTTTGACCCGAAATATTCAAGACCTTCAGGCGCATTTCACCCACCTTCAAACCCTATCCCCTCGAACTCTCAAGGCGTGGTGCGTTTACTTCAACGATAACCTTACAGAAGCTCAATTAGAGAGAGCGGTTGACGCAGCATTGATTAAGTATGGCTGCAATCACGATTTGTCAGCACAGCAATTAGTCGAGCTAGGACGAGGAACCCCATCAGAGCAAAAGGAATTCAAGCCAGAAATAGTTGAGGTGGGAATTTCACCCGAACAAGCCGAGAAAAACAAGGCACTTTTGAAGGAATTGATTGCTAAAGCATTCAGCAAAAAATCATTAAATGGAGCCGTTAATAATGACAATTAACCTACATAACATTGAGGCAGAGGAAGCAATTCTAGGAGGGATTTTAGTAGACCCAGAAGCCATTGGTCGAGTTGCGGAAATGCTAAAACCCGAATCATTTACCCTCAGATCTCACCAAGCAATTTTTGAGGCAAGTCTTACCCTCCATTCTCAAGGTAAACCCACCGATTTAATGACCGTAACTACCTGGCTATCAGATCAGAAATTACTCGAAAAAGCAGGAGGACAATTAAAATTAGTTCAACTGATCGGCGGTACTGTTTCCGCTACCAATATCGATCAATACGGGTTATTGATTTCAGATAAAAAAACCCGCCGCGAGTTGATTAAATCTGCTAATCAAATTATTGAATTAGCAAAAGATACAAGCCAAGATTTAGAGACGATTCTCCAGAAATCTGAGGAGCAAATAGCCAGTATTTCTCAAGTCAGATCTCAGCAAGATCTAATCCCTATTTCAGAAACCTTAATCGACACTTTTCAGGAGATTGAGGATCGGAGTACGGGAGCTATTCCCCCTGGTATTCCCTGCGGATTTTATGATTTGGATGTGATGACCGGAGGTTTCCAACGTTCGGACTTGATAATCGTGGCGGGAAGACCGTCAATGGGCAAGAGTAGTCTGGCGGTGAATTTTGGATATGCGATCGCCAAAAAAGGATTAGCTGTTGCCATTTTCAGTTTAGAAATGTCCAAAGGTCAACTCGTCCAAAGGATGTTATCGAGTGAAGCAAAAATTGAAACTAACCGCATTCGTTCGGGGCAAATTCGAGAGTCCGAGTGGGAGCCTTTGACCGAAGCTATTAGCAACTTAGCGGAACTGCCAATTTATATTGATGATTCCTCAAATCCTACCGTCTCAGAAATGCGTTCTAAAGTCCGAAAAATGCAAGCGGAAAACGGAGGAAAACTAGGATTAATTCTGATTGATTACCTGCAATTAATGGAGGGAGGAAGCGATAACCGGGTGCAGGAATTATCAAGAATTACACGGGGGTTAAAAGGGTTAGCAAAAGAGTTGGACGTACCTGTTATTGCACTATCTCAATTAAGCCGAAGCGTTGAACAGCGTACTAACAAGCGCCCAATATTATCAGACTTGAGAGAATCGGGAAGTGTTGAGCAAGATGCGGATTTAGTGATGATGATTTATCGAGATGACTACTATAATCCCGACACTTCAGATCGAGGGATTGCGGAAATCATTTTAGCCAAACACCGGAACGGCCCCACCGGAACCGTCAAACTTTTATTTGATAACCAGTTCACCCAGTTCAAAAATTTAGCGAGATCTAACTAGGAGAGTTAAATGGAAAATTCAACAAAACGAGATGAGTTGATTGCATTTCTTGAATTCCATATACCACTACAACTTTATGAATTAAAATTGCGCGAACTCAAGCCAGGGACATCCAGATTTAACAAAGAGTTGCGCGAGTGTGGTCAGGTAGTTTCTGAAAAAGGTGACACCATTCTTTTTCACACTAAAGAAACAGCGAAAAACGTTGTTAAATTATCCAAGGCAATAGCAATGTTACTACTAATAAACAAGGAAGTAACAGTTTTCGGTACAACCTTTAAACTCTGACGACTAATGGACAAGCTTGGATGGGAAGATTTAGGAAGTATTATCAATTGGTTCTACGAACAACAAAAACAAGGTAAAACTTCCTTTAAAGTTCAGGAAATGCGGGACAAATTTAAGCTTAATATCGCAAACGCAAACACCCGAATAAAACGGCTTCTTAAGTTTGAAATCATTAAGCCACTGACTTACGGGAGATATGAAATAAACCCGTTATCACCCGAAAGAATCCAGGAGATTAAAGACAAAATTATCCCCCCTAATCCCATTTTTAAAACCTATTATTTCAGGGGAAGACAGCATACCGTCGAATGGATTTATCAAAAGTGTAACCCCCCGATGTCCCTCCAATATTTTGCTCAAAGACTTCAACGGGGATGGTCACTTAAAAAAGCATTAGAAACGCCAACTAGAAAATATCAAAGAGAGGACAATTAACGATGACAGGTAGAGGTAGACCCTGGACAGATAAAGAAATTGAAAGACTGCTTATCCTGAGAAATGAAGGACTAGCATTTTGTCAAATTGCTAAAAAACTAGGAAGACCCATTTCGTCAACTAAGGGGAAATATCACAATATTAAAAACGTCAAAGTCTCCGACAATCCGAGGCGTGATTGGTCGAGCAAAGAGATTGAGTTGTTAGTAGCTTTGTCTGAAACTTTACCCCGGACAAAATTATTAGTAGCTTACAATAATGCAGCTATTAATAATGGCTTTATTAAACGCTCAATTCCCTCTATTCGGAAGCAATTACACAAGCTCGGACAAAGCATAAAACCTCAAATGGGTTGGTATACTATTGAATCAATTTCAATAGGACTAGGATTCTCTCGACACAAAGTCAAAAGTTGGGTGAATACCGGAAAAATTAAAACCCACAACGAGGGAAAACACACTTATATTCGCACTAGCGATTTAATTAAATTCATCGTGGATCATCCCACTTGTATACTCAATATTTGTGAAGATGGCTTGCAGTGGTTTCTGGCTCTTTTGAAAGAAGAAAGGGAGGCTAAATAATGCCTACCTCAGCAACATTGTTCACAGGTGGTGGCGGTGCAGATATTGGGTTAGAAATGGCGGGTTTTCAGTCCTTATGGGGAATTGAACGAGATGAGAAAATCGCAGCCGCCGCCCAATTGAATTTACCCGAATCCCAAATTATTAATGCTTGTGTTTCTCGAATTGACCCCCGACTTTTAGAACCCGTCGATCTGTTGTGGATGTCGCCGCCTTGCCAACAGTATTCACAAGCCCGTCGAGGCGATTTAGAGGATCACCAAGATAAGGATGCAGGGGTATTTTGCCTCCCCTATATTGAAGCCCTTTGTCCGAAGTGGATCATTCTTGAAAATGTTCCGGGTTATGTCAAAGCAACATCCTTTAAAGAAATCCTGGGATGCCTGCAACGATTAAATTATTTCTTCCATTGGAAAGTATTAAATGCGGCGGATTACGGCGTTCCACAAAACAGAAACCGCTTGATTTTGTGGGCAGTTCGGGAGGGTTTGAATCTGCCATTCTTCCCAATGCCTCAACGCCGGATCGGATGGTATGAAGCTATATCTTACAATCTAGCCGCGTTGCCTGATTCAAAATTAGCGGACTGGCAGATTAAACGATTAGAAGAAATTCGG
>NZ_JBJUDF010000330.1:0-22508 GCF_046067725.1 Planktothrix sp. | reverse complement strand
TCAATTCAAAATATTCTGAGTCGTGTCGTGGGAGGACAACCTTCTGTCATTGAAGGGTTAATTCAAGTTACGGGGGGTAACTCTAATTTATTTATTTTAAATCCGGCTGGCATTATTTTTGGAGCCGGATCTAGTTTAGATGTTCCCGCTTCATTTACCGCCACAACAGCTACTGGAATTGGATTTAATTCGGGTTTTTTTAATGCCTTAGATTCTAATGATTATAATAGCCTTTCCGGTGAACCGAATTCTTTTCTGTTTGCCACTTCAAATCCAGGTAATATTATAAATTCAGGAGAACTCACCGTTCCTTCTGGACAAACCTTAACTTTAGTTGGTGGAAATGTGATTAATACCGGAACGCTCAATGCACCCGGAGGACAAATTACCATTGCTGCTATTCAAGGAAATAATTTAGTTAGAATTAGTCAAGAAGGCTATTTACTGAATTTAGAAATCGAAGCCGTTACCCCCAGTTTAGAAAATGAACAATCTGCGATTACTCCCCTTGAATTACCTAAATTATTAACAGGAACAGGAGACAATAATCAAGCTTCTAGCGTTAATATTTTACCCGATGGAACCGTAGAACTAACAGCAGTTAGCTCTCAATTCCCCTCTCAAGGAGGGATGGCTTTCGTTTCCGGGTTATTGAATGCCAGAAATACCAGTTCAAATTCATCATCTTCAAGTCTTCCTCAAATTAATATTATTGGCAATGATATTCAAATCTCTAGTGCAGAAATTGATGCTTCTGCTGCTAATGGTGGAGGAACCATTAGAATTGGGAGTGATGCTCAAGGAAATGCTTTTTTTCCAAATGCTTCCCGCACTTTTATTAATGAGGAATCTAAAATTTTAGCCGATGCGTTGACTCAGGGAACTGGAGGGCGGGTAAGCATTGGTTCCCAAGATTTAACTCAGTTTTTTGGTAATATTAGTACCCAAGGAGCTTCCAACACTCCACACCGTGAAGGATTAGGCGGATTTGTTACTATTTTTAGCCAGAATAATCTGAATATAGCCGGAAATATTAATCTTAAAGGAAGCCAAGAAACACCCGGAACTTTAGTCATTAATGCGGATGAAATTAATATTGGTAATCAGCAAGAAAATAATTCTAGTATTACCTTATCCGAGCAAACCTTAGAAGATTTTTCTCAAACAGCTAATATCATTTTAGAAGCTAAAAATAATATTAACATTAGTGATTTAGAAGATAATGAATTAAGATTTCCAGCCACAACAGGAACCTTAACCTTTTCTGCCGATGCGGATCAATCGGGTAGTGGTGGATTTACAATGAATTCTGGGGATACCCTGCGTACATCCGGTGCTAATCTTGTGATCACGGGAGTTAATATCCTCACAGGAGATCTGATCACTCAGGGAGGAAATTTAACCCTAAAAACAACCAATAACGGAGGAATTCGCACCGAGAATTTATCAACTTCTGCCATTAATAACGGTGGAGATTTAACAATTGAAAGTGATCGGGATATTATTACCAATACAATTTCTACTTTTGCCACCGGAAATGGCACTGGTGGAACCGTCAATCTCAGTGCATTAAACCGAATTCAAACGAATCAAATTAATACCTCTGGTAGCAGTCAAGCCGGAAATGTTACCTTCGAGAGTTCCCAAGGTAATATTATTTTAGAAGGAAATTCCTATAGTATTGATGCCACATCTAGCCAAGGTTCAGGAGGAAATGTTTTAGTTAATACCCCTCGAATGTTGACAACTAATTTAATTGATACCAGGGGTCAAGAAACTGGAGGAAATATTATTCTCAATGCTGAGTTATCTGTTGAAGCTCAAGGACTGCGTACCGGAACTTTTAATGGTTTAGAAACCGCTACTGGAAACATCCAAATTACCAGTGATGAAATTAACTTTACAGGGGGTCAAAATTCGATTCAAGGTCAAGGTAAAATTTTATTACAACCAGCAACAAACGCTCAAGATATTGAAATTGCAGGTCAAGATAATAATTCTGAACTGACTTTAAATTTAACTCCCCGTGATCTCAACAGTTTAGCTAATGGATTTAAGGAAATTGTGATCGGAGGTGATCAAGATAATGGTACTATTTTTATCGCCGGAAATATTACGTTTCAAGATCCCGTTATCATTCAATCTCCTCAAGGTTTAATTGCGAGTGGGATGCCATTACGAGAACAATTTTATACACTAACTGGCTTAGATGATGCGAGTTTGACCTTATTTGCGGACGGAAATATTCGTTTAGGAACCTTAATTACTAACGGTCAAAATATTTCAATTACAAGTAAATCTGGAGTTGTTTCGACCCAGCAGCTATCAACCGGAACGTCTACCTCTGCGACAATTCAATTAACAGGAACCGAAATTAATTTATTGGGAGGATTAAACTCGGTTCAAGGTTTAGGAACCCTAAGTTTACAACCGAGTGAGAACACACAAGCGATTACCTTAGCCGGGTCAGAAAATTCTTCAACTTTCGATATTAGTGCTGAAGATTTGGAAACTTTTTCTAATGGGTTTAATTTAATTAATATTGGTCGTTCTGATGGTATTAATTCCTTAACTTTAGCTGGGAATTTTACCATTTACGATCCGCTTAATTTACAAGCACAATCGATATTAGGTACAGGTTCTATTACAGGTTTGGATAACGCTTCTTTAACTTTAACAGCCGCATCAGATATTTTAATTGGCGATATCAGTACCCAAGGAGGAACCATTCAACTGAGTAGTTCCCAAGGACACATTCAAACAGGAACCTTACAATTAGTGTCAGGAAATCAAGGACAAGGAGAGATTAATCTTTCAGCATTAGGAACGATCAAAACAGGAGAAATCCACATTAATTCTCAGGATAATATTACAGACAGTGAAAACCTTTCCCTGAATGGTCAGGATATTAATTTAATTAGCCGAAATGGAAGTATTAATGTTAATGGTTCAATTAATAATTTATCGAGAGAGGGTGATTTAGTCGCCATTGAATTATTTGCACCTGGAAATATAACCACCAGAAATATTACGGCTGATCGAGGGATTAATCTTACCAGTTCTCAAGGTCAAATTTCCACTGGAACCCTACAAACATTGCAAGGAGCAGAAAAAAGCCAAGGGATTAATTTAAGCGGATATACCGGGATTCAAACTAATACTATTAATACAACAACTTTCTCTGGAATTAGTAGTAATATTACACTGAATAGTCCAAGAGGAAGTGTCCGAACAGGAGACTTAAATACAGTTGGAATCACGGGGGGAGGGAATATTAATGTTGTAGCAGGTGAACACATCAATATCGGAAAAATAGACGCGAGTTCTCCTGAAGGACGCAGTGGAAATATTGGTTTAAATTCAGCCGAAGATATTGATGTTGTTTCCATTCGTACCGAAGGAAAAACCCAAGGCGGGGATATTGGAATTGCTACTGGGGGGTTATTAAGAGTCACAGGAACCTTTAATAGTCGGAATCAAATAAACGCGAGTATTTCCAGTGTTGGCAATGAAGAAGGGGGGTCTATTGTGATTCAACAAGGCGGAGATTATTGTCAAATGTCTAACTGTATTAATATTGCCTTTACGGTTGGAGATTCCACTTTAAATGGAACAACTGGAGCGATTACCGATGGCAATTTAGTCACAATTTTACCCGCAACAAATCCCAACTCTAATTCTAATCCAACAACCGGATCAACCCCAGAGACTGTTAATCAAATTAATTCTGAATTACAAGGCAATAATTCAGAAAGTTCAACTCCTCTTGTTACCTCCCAAACCGATGAGAATACCACTCCTGTCTTAACCAATTCTCCATCCGATTCCTCCTTAAATTCAACTTCAGAAACCTCCTCTAATTCTCCTTCTACAGACAACAATCAATCCTTAGAAACCGCAGACCAACCGATTATTCCGTTAAATACTCCCACCATTCCCACCGATCAAATTGGAACAGGTTCAGTAATTTCATCTTTAGCTCAAATTGATACGTTCCGGGGGATTGAATTTTCTAACTATTTAGGATCAAACTTAAATAATCCGCCTATAACAGATCAAAGTATTCGGAAAACCCTGAATGAAATTTATAAATTAACCAATTATAAACCTGCTATTATCTATGTATCAGTTCAATCCAATCAATTAGAATTAAGATTGATTTTACCCGAAGGACAACCCCTATTTAAAAGTATTCCGGTTCCGCGAGAAACGGTATTAAAAATTGCCCGAACCTTTTCTAATCAAATTCGTTCCCCCGAAAATTTAGAAGATACTCGCTATAAAGAAAATGGCAAACAGTTATATGAATGGTTAATTCAACCTCTGGAAACCCAACTAGAAGCCGAAGGAATTAATACCCTAGTTTTTTCAATGGATACGGGATTAAGAACTTTACCGTTAGCTGCTTTATATGATGGCAAACAATTTTTATTAGAACGCTATAGTTTAGGGTTAATCCCTAGTTTAAGTTTAACCGATACCCGTTATGTTGATATTAAAAATTCCAAAGTTTTAGCGATGGGAGCTTCTATTTTTCCTAATTCAAATCAACAACCTCTTCCCGCCGTTCCCATAGAACTAGACTTAATTTTAAATCACAATATTTGGCAAGGCAAGTCTTTTTTAAATGAAAAATTTACCGTTAATAATCTAACGTCACAGCGCAATCAACATCAATATTCAATTGTTCATTTAGCCACACATGGAGAATTCCAAACCGGAGGTTATGACCAATCTTATATTCAATTTTGGGATCAAAAACTTCGATTAAATGAACTGAGAAACTTACGATTAAATCAGCCTCCAGTTGAATTATTAGTCTTGAGTGCCTGTACAACGGCTGTGGGAGATGAAAAAGCAGAATTAGGGTTTGCAGGGTTAGCGGTTCAAGCCGGGGTTAAATCAGCGTTAGCAAGTTTATGGTATGTCAGTGATGCCGGAACATTAGGGTTAATGAATACGTTTTATGAAGCGTTATCCACAAGTCCCATTAAAGCAGAAGCATTGCGACAAGCTCAACTGGCAATGTTACAGGGAAAAGTCCGTTTACAACAGGGTTATTTAATTAATGAAACGGGAACAAAAACCACTAAAATTTCCCTGCCTCCAGAAATTGCATCTCGTGGAAATCTGAATTTATCCCATCCTTTTTATTGGGCTGGTTTTACGTTAATTGGTAGCCCTTGGTAAGATAAAATCCAGTTCAATATTTTACTGATTACTCATCTGTTTAAGTCGAGCTTCAATGAATTTTTTTCCTTGTTTCTCACCATCTTGGATCAGCCGATGAATACTTTTAGGAGAGCGATCTAATTTACTTTCATAGTTTAAGGTTTGGGCTAACTCTTCCGACATTTCAATCATGGGAATATGGTAATCTCGGTCAGGATCATCCTGAAAAGATTTAGGAATTTTAATCGGTTCTTTAACATCCAATAAAGCTAAATATTCTTGCTTGAACGCTCCTGTTAAAAAGAGATTATTCAGAGTCTCAATTTCACTCAAGCTTTTAAATAAAGAGATATTTCCTTCTAATTCATTCCGACGATCCAGAATATCATCAACTAATACTGGGATCTGATTTCTCATCGTTGGATTAATTTTAATCACCCAAATTTCTTGGGGAATATTGGCAACTCCAACAAAATCAGGTTTAATCAAACAATCAATCGGCGGATTATCAGAAAAAAGACCATCCCAATAAGCCGTTTCTTCAATAGATACGGCTGAGAAAAGGTTAGGTATGCAAGCAGAAGCTAACAGATGTTCAAGTTTAATTGGTTCTCGGTAAGAGTTGAATTTGTGTAATTTTCCACTGAGAATATTACAAGCTCCGATTAGTAAAAGTGGGGGTTCAGGTTGACACCCCCAATCTGCTAATTGTGCGCAATCAATATGGGCTCCAAGTAATTCTTTAAAATCGGTAAACCGACTCCGCAAACCTTGAGTTACAAAGGAAAACCAAGTTTTAATTACAGGCGAAGAAGGACTCAGATTATACTGAGGAATCAACCCTTTACTTGCTAATTCTAAAGTCTTAATTGCCGTATCATTGAACCACTGTTCTTGAGGCGTTTGGGCTGTATTATCCTCCCAAAATTCAATCAGTCGCTGCCAAACAATTTGATCTCCTTTCTTGAGGGAATACCAAATCAGAAACGCACAAATTGCCCCCCCAGAAGTACCACTTAAACTGACAATATTGAAGTGATCCTGAACATTATTTTCAAACAGAGCTTTAAGAACTCCTGCGGTGAAGGCAGTTTGGCTGCCGCCTCCTTGACAAGCGATCGCTATTTTAGGTTTCATGATTAAGGTTGTTTCATCAACTGATCACATCATACTAATGCTGCTGATTATAAGCCACTTGCGAAAATTTCCCAATTAAAAAGTAGTGGCAAAATCTTGATCAAGTCAGGAGTCCCTACCCCTGTGTTACTGGTGTTTCCTAATCCTCAAAACGCCACTAATGTGCTCGCAGTTGATCCCACCTGTACACATAAAGGCTGTACTGTAGACTGGAATTTCAGTCAATCTAGCTTTGTTTGTCCTTGCCACAATTCTCGTTTTGATCAAGATGGAGAGGTGCTGGGAGCCCCTGCCACTGAACCCTTGAACACCTATGATGTTAAGATTGACAACGATCTGATTTTGGTAGCCGTTTAATCCCCATCACTTTCTAGCTAAAGTTTAGGTAAAAACTTGAGACACAAAGCTTTTTGTATTCTCATTAATCAAATCAATAAAATCCCCTTAATATTCATCATACAATTGCGTTAACATTTTCATAATCTTCAACTTCTTTGCAAATACGAATTAACCGTAGCAGATCATCCCAGAAAAACCGGATTTCTTTTTAAGATGGACTTGATCCTATCAAAATTTATTCAGAAACCCGGTTTCTAGGGATCAAGGTTTTATGGCAATAATAGTGCGATGGCGGGGGTCACTGGGAACGGTTATTTTATAATCAAACCCAACATCTTTTAAGGTTTTTTCCACATCAAAAGTATAATATTCATCACTCCAAGGTTCGGTACTTTTCATCAAAATAAATAACGCTGGGGGTAAATTTTGAATCACTTCTGATTTCGGATTATTATCGACAAGGGCTAAACAACCCCCCGGACGCAAAATTCTGAGGGCTTCTTGAAAAATATCTCGACTGGCTTTATTCGGGAGTTCATGTAACAGAAATTGCAGGGTAACAACATCAAAACTATTATCAGGAAAACTGGTATTTTCCGCCAGTTCGTGTCTCCATTCGGCAATTTCTCCCTGGGTATCCCGAACTTTTGCCACCGCTAACATATAAGGTGATAAATCTAACCCCACTGTTCTAATATGATGACCGTATTTTTGAACTAAATAGCGATGTAATGGCAGAGTTGACATCCCCACAGAACAACCAATATCTAACACATTCTCCACGCTTTCAGGACAATATTGACCTAAGATTTCATGGAAACTAGACCGTAACCGATGTTCTGCGGTTTCCCAGGTCATTTGTTCTTTCGGCCAAACTCGCAACCCCATTGCTTTTGTTGCGGGTTCAGCTTCAAAGGCCGCTAACCAACAGAGATTTCCTTCATCATAAGCATGAAAAGGAACTTGATAATAATCGGGATATTTAATATGAGAATTAGTAACACTTTTTAACAGGTCTTTCGCTCCCGATGTATCTAATTCTTGGCAAGTTTTCCGCCACTGAACTCCATTTTTTTCTGCTGTTTTAATTAAAACTTGTCTCGCTTGACGTTTCATTAAGTTATAAAGCGGTTTAGTTTGAATTAAAACATTAACAATTTGAGACAGAAAATCTTCTCCTGCCCAGTCAGGTTTTAGTTTGGTATTAATCATGGTTTGAAAATGAATGATATATAGCAAGTCTTAAGCTATCATAAAATGTTTCATGAAGATCCCTCCATGTATCCTGTCTTTTTCAACCATTGGCGAAGTTGAGGAAAAAATTGATTTCTGTCAGGGTTTTGATACAATTCTTCAATAGTTTTCCAACCTGCGTTGGCGTCACCTAATAAATACTGTTGGGCTAAATAAGCGGCTACCACTGCTTTTAAATCTTGTTTCAGACGACGACGTTTATTCATTTCTTGCAATAAAATAGAGTTATGTTCTTGGAGAAGCTCCTGATATTGTTGAGTCACATCTTGAAATTCTCCAAACTGATATTGAAAAATTTGTAATGGGAGTTGTTCCGGGGTATAAGCTTGAAAATTTTGACTAAAGCGTTGATCATAATGAATCAAAAGCGGAATATTGCCGTTTTCTGTATTGAGTCGATAGGAAATTAAACCCCATTTTTTTTGCACATCTCTATATTCTTCTTTGATGGGGCTATATCGATAAATCATCGAATAGTAACTTTTACGATTGTTATCCTCATCTATTAATAAATCTACTATAATTTCAGGTTCTTTATCATTGTCTAAATCTAACACTTTAAAATCAATCACTCTTCCGCTTTTTACGGTTTTTACCCCTGGATGAGAGAGACTAGCGATGGGGATAACATCTTCAGAAATTAACTCTCCTTTTCGAGTAATTTTAATTTGCATTAATTGAATTGTATTATTAGAATCGGATAATAATTCGGCTTTAATATTGCCTAATTCTGCTGTTCTTTGTACTTTTAAATCCTTAAGATCAGGATAGGATTCTGGTCGAGATTCAATGGGGGGTGTCCCTTGGGGTTGCATCGTCACTGGAGGGGTTGAGGGTTTAGGTTTCTCGTCTTCTGAATCAGGTTTTGGAGGTTCAGAAATAGAAACTCTAGCAATATATTGAGTGGGAACTAAGGCTTGTTTTTGATCTTCGGAAATCGCTTGACAAATAAACGTCGCTACTTCCGCACGAGTGGCGGGTTTATTAGGATTTAATCGCCGAACATTGGGATAATTAACAACTAACCAATGTTCCGTTGCGGCTGCGATCGCTTTTTTAGCATATTCAGGAATATCTGACCCATCCTCAAAAATTTTGGTTAATTGTTGAGGAGAAACTTGACTAGATTTATACTCTAAACCATTCACTAATGCAACTAAAGCTTGGACTCTGGGGATATTTAATAAAGGATTAAAAACACTACCTAAATACCCCGACATAAACCCTCTTTGATGCACATCTCGAATGGCATTATAAGCCCAATAATCCGTCGGAACATCAACAAAATCAACACCTTTTTCTCTTCGATTAATTTTCGGAAATGCTTGACTGAGAATGGCCGCAAATTCTGCCCGATTCACCGGTTCATCGGGGCGAAAAGTGTTATCTTCATAATACCCTTTCACAATCTTTCTTTGAGCCAATTCTTCAATACAGTTTTGAGCCCAATGGCCTTGAATATCTTCAAAAGTTTTAGGATTTTGAGCTAAACTGGGATTAATTAAAGGGAAATAGTTTTGAGTTAAGATCATTCCCAAACTAACAAGAATGAATAATTTAAAATGGCGCAGGACAGATTTTCTTTTCATGGTACTCCGAATTTAAATAAATTGATCAACAGCACCGACACTGGGTAAGGAGGTATCCAAATTAGGGACACCCACCAATATAACATTACCAACACTGGTGACAGATGCTCCAAAATTCAACTCGGTATCGGAATTATCCGTAACGGGACTTAAATAAGTTTGCAGTAAATTTCCGCTTCTTAATTCATAACGAAATGTTCCGCCTAAATTTGCCAATCCATAGCCAGGAGAACCGATTAAAACATCATTTCCAATTAAGGATAATGCTTGACCAAATTGATTGTTATTCTCAATTATAGGAGCTTTATAAGTTTGTAAAACGGCTCCTGTTATACCATCAAATAAAAAGGTTATTCCCGTATTAATTCCCCCTTGATCATCTCCAGGCGCGCCGATTAAAATATCTCGACCAATTCCTGTCCAACTAACAGCATAACCAAAATTATCTAACCCTGGATTCGGATTTTTAAACGTTTGTATCAGTTCTCCTGTAGCACTATCAAAAATATAAGCTTTACCGGGTTTTTGTTCGCTTCCTAAAGTTAAACTAGCAGGTGCACCGATTAATATTCTATCTCCACCAACCGCAGCAACGGAAGTACCAAAAAAGTCATTAGGTTGTGGGTTAGGATTGACCAAGGTTTGTAATAACTGACCCGTATTTCCATCAAATAAATAAACTGTTCCTCCTCCGGGTGCTAAGGTAGAATCATTGGGTGCACCAACGATAATATTATTGTCAATCGTAGCAACGGAATACCCAAATAAATCAAAGATATCAGGGGTAGGATTATTGAGGAGTAAATAAGGCGTTCCTGTAGCGGTACTAAAGGCGTATACTGCACCAGAATTTGGAGCTAAACTATTATCTTGAGGCGCGCCAATTACTACATTATCACCTAAAGTTGTCGCAACAGATTGACCAAACGCTGAATTTCCAGCAGTGGGGGAAGGGTTACGAAAGGTTAATGTTGGTTGTTGAGTCGTGACATCAAATAAATAGGCAATTCCTTGATGATTGGTTTGACCCGGTGCACCAACAACAACGAAATGATTACCCACCCGTGATAAAGCTGAACCGAATTTTGCAGCGTTTTCAGGATTAGGATTCACTAATCTTCCGACTGGAGAAGGGGGAATTTCATCATCAATAATGTCTAAAGTTGCTTGGTTTGGTGTTCCCAATTGGGCAAAATTAGTGGGATTTTCTAAGGTTAAAATAACATGGGCTGGATAATTAGGAACATTATCATTTACAATCGGAATATTAATAATTTTAGGATTAGCATCTCCATTCCCAAACTCAATGATAATAGGGTTAGTATTAATTTGATTCTCAGGAGGAGTAAAAGGCGTACGAATGGGAACCACCGTTACGCTTATTTCCCCATCATTTCCACTGTTTCTAACAACGGTAACAGGATTGATAGAAGTTCCATTTTCATTAACCGAAAATTGATCTGAACTGAATCCTACAACCCCAGGAATAATAAAATTAGAGCGGTTAATTTGATCCGGTTTAATTCCTTGTAATACAGCTACAATTCCACCCGATTCGGCTTCTAAAATAGTGCTATTTTCAGTTCTAGGGTCAGGTCTAGTCGTTAAGTTTTCAAATCCTAAGTTTCCCGTTAAAAAAATAATATCTTCTCCGGGTTTATAATCAACAATAGTTTCCGATGATTCGGGATTATTCCCCAATTGATGACTATTAATTACAAAAATATCTTTACCATCTCCCCCGATTAAAGTATCAATTCCTTCATCTCCTGATAAACGGTCATCTCCCGTATCTCCTGTTAGTTGATCATTGCCTTGTCCCCCAAATAAAGTATCATTTTCACTCCCCCCAGATAACTGATCATTTCCTGCATTTCCCTGAACTAAATCATTGCCAACATCCCCACGAACTTGATCATTTCCATTCCCTCCAGAAACCGTATCATCTCCATCTTCTCCGGTGATAAAATCATTGCCATTATTGCCTTCAACTTGATCATTTTCTACCCCGGATCTTAATTCATCATTACCTTGACCTCCGAATATTAAATCCTCACCTTCATTCTCTCGAATTTGATCATCTCCTGATCCCGCGTAAATGGTATCATCTCCTTCAACACCTGCTAATTCAGAGGAGTTATCTGGATTTAGAAACCGAACAAATTGATCATTTCCATCTTCCCCAAATAGAAGATCATTGCCAAGATTTCCTAAAATTTTATCATTTCCTTGACCCCCAAATAAGGTATCATTTCCGCCTTCCCCAAACAGAATATCATGATCTAAATTGCCATAAATTAGTTCAGGATCAGATGACCCTCGAACCGTATCATCTCCTCCTAATAAAAAAGCACCTAATGGAAATACCCCCAATTCTCCAGGGAAAAATCTTATATTTTCGGCGGTATTGTCTCCGACTAAGCGAAGTTGACCTGTGGTGGGATCGGTTTCCGGTTTGAGCACCATAATGTCATTGTGTAAACTGAAATTTAAACCCTAACATTGCTAATCATATCATTATTTTGCAGACTGCCAAAATTTAGAAATTGTTACAAATTTATAACCTTGATCTAATAATTTAGGAATAATTTTTTCAGCCGTTTTTGCCACATCTTTTCCGCCATAATTACCATCATGAAGCACAATAATTGACCCATTTCGAGTTTGTTTAATCACGCGCTGGCTGACAATATCAACCCCAGGATGTACCCAATCTTCCGGTACAACACTCCACATCACTGGACGATATCCCCAGCTTGTTAATAAGTCTAAGGTTCGAGGTAAAAATAAACCATTAGGAGGACGAACATCTAATATTAACTCTGGGTCAAGATTACAAGCTTTATAAATAGCAGTTTTGGTATTTTCTAAGCTTTCTTGTAATTCCATATCCGTTAAACAGGGAAAAGAATGATGTTGATAACCATGCAATCCAATCCAATGACCTTTATCATAGACATTTTGAGCAATTTTAGGGTATTTTTCTACCGATTTTCCTAACCAAAAAAAACTGGCTGTAATTTGATAAGAATCTAATACTTTTAATAACTCTAAAGTATAGTGAGGATGGGGGCCATCATCAAAGGTTAAGCAGATTTCAGGTAAGGATAAATCCCCACTCCATAGACAATGGGGGAATCTGGGAGATAAAAGCTGATGTATATAAGGGAAAAAGCACGCTAATTGGAGTTTAAGAGGAAGAAGATTATTCATAACCGTTAAAGTTTACAAAAATTTGCATAAATTGGCTCAAATCAAATAAAAGAAACTGTACAATATTAATGGGTAATTGATTGAGAAATTTAACCATGAAACAGTATGTTTGTACAGTCTGTGGCTATACCTACGATCCTGAATACGGTGATCCCGATGGGGGGATTGATCCCGGTACACCCTTTGAAGAAATTTCCGAAGATTGGATTTGTCCAGTTTGCCAAGCTGAAAAAAAAGAGTTTGAAGTGTTAGAAGAATAGAGGGTTAATTTGTCTAGTATACATCCGGTAAAAGTGATTGTAATTGGCGGAGGCGCGGCGGGTTTTTTTGCGGCGATCACTTGTGCAACTCACCACACTCAAACTCAAGTCATTTTATTAGAAGCAGGACAACAACCTCTTGCTAAAGTTAGGATTTCGGGTGGGGGACGTTGTAATGTCACCCATGCTTGTTTTGAACCCACTCAATTTGCACAAAATTATCCCAGAGGAAGCCAAGCCTTACGGGGTGCTTTTAGTCGATTTCAAGCTAAAAATACCGTTGAATGGTTTACTCGTCATGGAGTGCAATTAAAAACAGAATCTGACGGACGAATGTTCCCGACAACTGATGATTCTGCTACGATTGTTAATTGTTTATTTCGAGCCGCAGAACAGTCAGGAGTTCGGATTAAAACTCAAGTTCCAGTTCGTTCTATTTCCTATAATAATTCTAACCTTTATCCCTTTAAAATTCAACTGAAATCGGGAGAAATTTTAGAAAGCGATCGCCTTTTATTAGCAACGGGAAGTCACCCCTCTGGTTATCAATTTGCCCAAGCTTTAGGACATACAATTATTCCGACCGTTCCCTCTTTATTCACCTTTAATATTAAAGATCAACGCCTGCAAGATTTAGCCGGAGTTTCGGTTAATTCAGTTCAGGTTAAATTGCCTCAAGCTAAACTCGAACAAACGGGAGCATTATTAATTACCCATTGGGGATTAAGTGGGCCAGCTATTCTTAAATTATCTGCTTGGGGGGCAAGATTTTTATATGATTGTGGCTATAAATCCCCATTACAAATTAATTGGCTACCCCAGGAACATCCTGAACTGTTAAAAGAAAAACTATTAGCCCTAAAAGCAGAATTTCCTAAGCGGTTAATTGCTGCAAATTGTCCATTTGATTTACCTCGAAGGTTGTGGAAACAATTAGTAACTTTTATCGGAATTGATGAAGAAAAACGCTGGTCTGAAATTTCTAATAAATCTTTACAAAACTTAATTCAAGAATTAAATCAAGGCTGTTATAATGTCACGGGCAAAGGTGTTTTTAAAGAAGAGTTTGTTACTTGTGGAGGGATTAATTTAAAAGAAGTAGATTTTAAAACCATGGAAAGCCGTTGTTGTCCAGGGTTATATTTTGCCGGAGAAATCCTAGATATTGATGGAATTACCGGAGGATTTAACTTTCAAAATGCTTGGACAACCGGATGGTTAGCCGGACAATCAATTGGAAAATTAAAGGAGATTGAACCATGATTCAACATATCGTTTTATTCAAGTTTAAAGAAGGTATCTCTTCTGAAAAAATTGATGAGGCATTTACCGATTTAGAGAAATTAAAAGAATTAATTCCGGGTATACTTTCCTATAGTTCCGGGATCAATTCTAGCCCCGAAAATATCAATCGAGGTTACACTCATGGATTTATTATGACCTTCGCAACAGCCCAAGATCGAGATGTTTATTTACCCCATCCAGAACATGAAAAGGTGAAAGAAAAACTCTCCCCAATTTTAGCGGATGACGAAGGTGCACTGGTTTTTGATTTCGAGTGTTAAACTGAATCATTAGGATGGGAAAAACCCATCCATTTTACTTTAAAGTTGAAGTTTTCCATCCTGACTTTCAGGAATATTAGGGCAAGAACTCATCGTTTTTAACTGATAACCCTGTTTTTTCATGGTTTCAACAAAATGAGTCGGATCTGAATTTTCTTCAACAGATAAGGGTTCAGGTGGATGATTTTTCAAATCTTGACGTTTGTGTTTTAGTTTAGATTGTTTTCCCATTGTTGAGTTCCTCAAATTTTAGATTAATTCATCTTCAAATTAACCTGTTTCTGAAGTTTGATTCGGCGATCAAGATTCTTCAAAATTAATAAAGCAATCAGAATACTCAACGCCAAACCCAACCAAAAATTATAAACAATTTCAGGACTTTGATCCAGTGCCCAACCCCCTAAAGGTGGCCCTATTAAATAACCAATTGCCCAACATTGAGCATTTATTGCAAGGTAAATTCCTCGTAACGTATCCGGCGCTAAATCAGCCACTAAAGACGAAGAAGCTGGAGTATAACCAACAACTGCAAGAGCTAAAATTCCTAATCCTAAACTCGCTAAAACTAAGGCATGATTTTCTCCCCGTCCTGTCCAAGCAATTACAATAAATCCCACCCCCCATAATAACGCTGAAAAGCTTAAGGCTTGAGCATGGCTAAATCGATTTAACCATCGAGAAAGGGGAAGTAAAAAGATAACAGAAATGGCAGTATAACCAATAAAAAGACCACTAATGATCCCTGGAGAAAACCCGCCTTGCACAAAATTACTAAAATATAAAGGTAGGGTACTATTAATCTGAGACACATAAACCGTAAACATAATATTAACAATCACATAAATTAAAAGGGTGCGATCACGTAAGGCTGTCCACCAGTTTTCCCCCCACCCTTTTCGATGGCTTAAAGATTTTTCAAAAGTTGTATTGGTTTCTTTAATTGCTGCAAAAATTACCCCAAAGAACACAATAAAAGAAATGCCATCAATAATAAATAAAGCTCGATAGTTCCCAGATGTACTAATAATTAACCCGCCAAACATCATCCCTAATTGTAAGCCAATATTATCCCCTAATCTCGTGAGTGCATAAGCTTCATTCCGTTGTTTCCCCGTCGTTAAATCAGCAACAACTGCCTCCGTTGCTGGCCAATAAAGACCTATTCCTAAACCCAATAATAAATTTCCTAAAACTACCATTATAAAATCATTAGCCACGCCTAAAACAAAAGAAGCAATGGCTGAAATAACGGCTGAAATTAATAAGGTAAAACGACGACCCCAACGAGGTGAATCACACCATGAACCCGCTAAAAATCGACCTAAAATTCCTGAAATTTGAGCTAATCCTAAACTGAATCCAACGGCTGTAGACGATAATCCAACTTGATTGACAAAGAAAATCGGAGCATAAAACAGTGTAAATCCTGTACCCGTTTGTGATAATAATCGACCCATTGCTAAAATCAAAATTTGAGGATTCAGTTGAGGAAGCCAAATTAAAAAACGATTCCGTTGGAATCCCATGTTTCAAGTATCCTAAGACAATAGTTAATCCTGCTTCCATCATCATAGCGGATTCAGGTTCTATTAAATTCTATGAGGAGGAATAGAAAACTCATCTTGATTTGACCAGATTAATGATGACTCTGGGATACAGGAATTGTAATAAAATATCAAAATGGTGATGAGAAATAGCTTCAGAATTAATTTGATTAATAAAAGCCGGAAAATTCAGGTAATAATCAAGATGTTGCTTAATTTTATCGCTAATTTCATCACGAAGTTGGGTTGCTACTTGATTCACCGCTTTTTGACCATTTCTCAGGGACAACCATCCCGTTAACCCAACCGCAATAAAAGTTTGTAGAACAAAAGAAACAACAAGAATTGATCGCAGAGGAAGCGTTCTAGTAATTGTATTAACCCATCTTTTCAGCAATCTTTTTGACATCTGAAAACAGCATAATGAGTAAGAATAATGTATAATACATCCTGACACTGAATTGATTGGGTCAATGCCCTTAGAATAGAAAATACTTGATTTGGACAACGGCTCAACTCCTAATTCCTATTACCGAGTCAAGCTTGAACCGAATCAACATCCAGATCTTGAATCTGCCTCTGATTTTAACTGAATTTTCAGCTAAAAATGTTTAGTTCATCGGCATTATTTTATTATTTTATATGATTGGCTCTCTCAAAGGGATCATCGCAGATATTCAGAAAGGAAATGCAAATCGAGTTACGTTATTACTCGATGTTAATAATGTGGGATACGAACTGCAAATTTTACCTCGCATGAGAATGGAATTACCCCCCTTGGGCGAAACCACACAAATCTTCACTCACCTACAAGTCCGTGAAGATCAAATGGTTTTATATGGTTTTTCTAGTCTGGCTGAACGAGATTTATTTCGCCAATTAATCAGTGTTAGTGGGATAGGAACTCAACTAGCGATCGCTCTTTTAGATACCCTCGGACTTCAAGATTTAATTCAAGCGATTGTCGGGGGTAATACTCGCGTTTTAGCGAAAACTCCAGGCGTCGGAAACAAAACCGCAGAACGCATCGCCCTGGAACTCAAAACTAAACTCTCAGAATGGCGAAGTCAAGCGGGATTGCTGTCGTCTCCCTCTGGAATCGCCCCCCAGATTCAGGAAGAAGTCGAAATGACCTTACTCGCCCTCGGTTATACGGGTGCTGAAGTCATGCAAGCGTTACAAGCGATTAGTCAAGATTCTAGTCTAGCTAAACAAACCAATTCTGACGAATGGATTAGGAGTGCGATCGCTTGGTTAAGTCAAGGAACTTGAAAATCTTTGTCTAAGTGAGTAGTTGGGCTTTAGCCAGGATTTTAGCACTGAAGCGCAACTACTACATTATAAAACAGTGAGTAGTTGGGCTAAAGCCCGCATTTTGGGACTGAAGCGCAACTACTAAATTATAGAACAGTTAGTTGATTATAGAACAGTGAGTAGTTAGGCTTTAGCCCGCATTTTGGCACTGAAGCCCAACTACCACGTTATAAAACCGATCAAAAGTATGGTATTCTAAGTGATTGTGGAAAATTACGGATTAACTTGAGATTCAACAACTATGGCTCTCACACAGCAGCGTAAACAAGAAATCATGTCAGAGCACCAAACCCATGAAACCGATACCGGGTCTTCTGAGGTGCAAGTGGCAATGTTGACCGAACGGATCAATAAACTCAGCGAACACTTAAAAATCAATAAAAAAGATCATTCCTCTCGCCGAGGACTGTTACAAATGATTGGCCGTCGCAAACGTCTGTTAAGCTTCTTGCAACGCCAAGATAGAGGACGTTATCAAGCGTTAATTGCCCGTCTGGGGATTCGGGGTTAGAATTTGGCAACGGGTGTCACAACCGAAACCTAATCTGTTCGTTAAGCTTTCCTCCTGCATTTCCAGACCCACTTTTTAAACCTATGTCCTCTGAACGTCCCTCCGCCCGTCCCGCCTTTGAACCGAAGAAAAATCGCAAAAAAAATAATAAAGCGACTTCAAAACCTCCCGTCAAGGCGGTTTCAGACCCTAAATCGACAAAATCAGATCAAAAGGTCAAGGCGACTGCTCCCTCTTCCCAACCTCAACCCCAAAACAGTAAAGACACCAAACGTCGTTACACCCGCGAAGAAACAGCTATTCCCGAAAAAGTCAGTCAACGGATGCTGTCTCGAATGGTCGTTTTAGCTGGACTGCCTTTGCTCATGGGCTTAGCAACATTTATTGGGAGTTATTTTATTATTACCCAGGATTTGTTAGTCTTTCCTCATACGGTGGTTGTGATGATTAGTATGGGGTTTTTTGGGTTAAGTGTGGTGGGCTTAAGCTACGGTGTTCTGTCAGCATCCTGGGATGAAGAAGTCTCAGGGAGTATTGTAGGCTGGCAAGAATTTAAACTGAATTTAGGGCGAATGCAGGATGGATGGAAAGCTGCTCGGCAAAAAAATCAGAAAAATTAAGAATTCAAAACTTTACGTTCAAAGTTGAATTGTAATACGCTAAATTTAGCTTTAACGTTCCTGTATTTTCGCAAACAATTCCAGCTTTTTAAGTTTGATCAACCGATCATTCAACGATAAATGATTATAGTAATGAAAGTCGGCACACCAGAAGCCGAAATTGAACGTCTAAATTCAGAACTCAGCAACGGCTGGGGATTATCACCGGAAAAAATTGTTGGTAAACACAAAGTGGTGATTGGGTTAGTCGGTGAAACAGCCGACCTTGACCCCTTGCAACTGCGGGAAATGAGTCCTTTCATTGAGGATGTCTTACGGGTCGAAAAACCCTATAAACGGGTCAGCCGCACCTATCGTCAAGGAGAAGCCAGCGAAGTTACCGTTCCGACTCCCGCCGGAGATGTCACCTTTAGCGAACACCATCCCCTCGTCGTCGTAGCTGGGCCTTGCTCAGTGGAAAACGAAGAGATGATTATCGAAACCGCGAAACGAGTTAAAGCCGCTGGCGCTCAATTCCTCCGAGGAGGAGCTTTCAAACCTCGTACCTCTCCTTATGCGTTTCAAGGACATGGTGAAAGCGCTTTAGGATTATTAGCCGCCGCACGGGAAGCCACCGGACTCGGTATTATTACAGAGTTAATGGATGCTGAAGACCTGGAAAAATTAGGGGAAGTCGCCGATATTATTCAAATTGGCGCTCGCAATATGCAGAACTTCTCCCTATTGAAAAAAGTGGGAGCCCAGGATAAACCCATTTTGCTCAAACGCGGAATGTCTGCCACCATTGAAGAATGGTTAATGGCCGCAGAATATATCCTCGCGGGTGGTAACCAAAACGTGATTTTATGCGAGCGGGGAATTCGGGGTTTTGACCGTCAATATACCCGCAATACCCTAGATTTATCCGTGATCCCTGTATTGCGATCGCTCACTCACCTTCCGATTATGATCGATCCGAGTCATGGAATTGGTGTTGCAGAATACGTTCCCTCAATGGCAATGGCCTCTATTGCCGCCGGAACCGATTCTTTGATGATTGAAGTCCATCCCAACCCAGCAAAAGCGTTGTCCGATGGCCCTCAATCTTTGACTCCAGAACGGTTTGACAGCTTAATGAAAGAACTCTCTGTCATTGGTAAAGCCGTGGGTCGTTGGCCAAAAGAATTAGCCGTTGTGGGTTAATTCCTTGACCCGGATGCTGATGATCATGCCGTTGATCCTAACCATCCGGGTTCAATTTTTAGGTTTTTGAGATTGATTCTTTTGGGCTGTAAAAAAAATATTAGAGTTTACCATTTTAAAAAAATTATCACTTCATTGGTAATAAAATTAACATTTATATTTTTACATCTATCTAAAAATACATTTTTAAAAACGATTTGATAATTTTTAATTGGAAGAATATCTGTAATCTATATATAATAGCGTTTAATTTGCGGCAAAAACTATTCTTGAGGAGTGTAATGACAGATGCCGAATCTCAATCAAACCGTTTTTCTGGGGACAGCAATCGCACTGACTCTAAATGCAGGCCAACTTTTAGCGACTGAAGTTTCCCCAGAAACATCCTTACAAAATATTGTCGAATCTTCAGTAGAAATTGAGTCTCAACCCTTATCTGAAACAACAGATTCAAGCCTAGAACCGTTAGCATTGGAAAGTACAACACCCCATTATTCCCAAGAAATTATTCAACAGCAACCCCAAACTTTATCAGAAGCTAAAAATACGTTTCCTTCAACACAAGCCGCCGATTTAAGTCAACAAAATTGGATGGATAAAGTTGAGTGGAATATTGCTCAAAATCCAGAGCAATCCTTACCCGTTGCTCAACAATCTGAAGCCAGAGAAGAAAAACCGGAAGATCCTCGTAAAGCCGCTGATGCAAATGGTCGGCGTTTAAGTAATAACTATAATTATGTTGGATTGGGAGGAAATGTTGGGATTACAGGAGACGGATCAGGTTTAGGTGGTAGCGCATTAATGACGCTCTCCAAAACCGGGTTTTCAGAAAACTTTTCTCTGCATTCGAGTGGAGTTGTCATCGGAAGTGATAGTGCCAGTTTAGTTCATCTGACCGCCGATTTTCCGGTCAGAAGTGAAACCAATGCCGTACGATTTTCACCCTTTGTCGGAGCCGGAATTATCTACAAAGATATCTTTAATAATGACTTTAGTGTTGGCCCTTCAGCCGTAGCCGGAATTGATATTCCCATTTCTTATAGTTTCTTAATTACAGGACGTGCGAGTGTCGGATATATTCGAGAAGAAACCGATTTTGGGATTCAAGTTGGTTTCAGTTATATTTACACAAAAGGACTGCTAGGTTTAATTTTTGATTAATTTAACCTTGGTCGAAAGGTCTCAGATTTTAGGTGTTCGGTTACAGTTAGCAGTCGATTATTTAATGATTACGGTCAGAATTCTTGCTTTTTTCGATTAAAGCATCTGATTGTTGAACCATCATTTTTAAAAGATGATTTAATAATATTAAATTTTCAGAAGATAAGGGAGTTGAAGCAAGCCGAGTGCTAATTTCACTGAGTTTATTTTGAACTTGCTGTGTCAATCGTAGAGCGTCTAAACTTAATTTAGATAACTGTTGTTTCTGATAAAATTTTAAAGCAGCACCCCTTAAAACCTGTAAATTAGCTTCTTCTCCAAACGTCCCAGGAGTTATTCTTAATCGTAATAATAAATGACTATCTTGATAGACTCGTTCTATCTCAACTTGTTGAGGTTTATCAATTAGAATTAAAGGAAGATTAACCCATAATTTTAACTGATTAATAACCCCTTGAAATTTTTCATTTCTTAACCCAGTTACAACAGATTGTAAAACTCCATCCTGACTCCATAAAATACGGGATGAATTAGCATCTTCCCGTTCAAAATAAAGTCGTCCAATTCCACCTATTAAAACCCGACTTAAAAGTTCTTTTAACAAATCCTGAGCAGATAATGTTCCTAAATCCTCCAGAGAATTTTCTAAATCAGGAGTTGTTAGTTCTAACACCGATGGCAACTTTAAAGAACTCGTAGACGTTGATTCCCTGGAATTCAAGGAAGAATCATCAACAATTGTAGGTAAAAAAACATCAGGTTCTGGTGAGAGAGCATTGACCACATCAACAGAAGAATCAACGTCTGAATGCTCAACAACAGTTTGCGAAGCCTTTTGAGGTTGAGAATCTAATATTTCTTGAACAAAATTGATTTTTGACTCAATTTTTTGATCTTGTTGTTTATAATAAAGATAAGAAGACAATAAAGATCGCTCCTCTTCGGAAGAAATAATCTGAGTCCGAATGGAACAATTCATATAAGATACAATTTTTTGAACGTATTCTAAAGCAGATTCATCTTCTGAATCTACCACACCTAAATATAAATGATTATCTTTGAGAGCAAGAGGCAAAATTTGGTAATGCAAGCAAACTTCTAACGGTAAGATACTGTCAATTAAAGCGAAAATTTGCTGCGCGTCCAACGAGATTTTCCCAGTTCCTTGAGATTTACCTAACATTTTGTATGAGTAGTGGCTTAGTCGAATATTTCCAGGTTTAAAACAAACTCAACCAAAATTAGCTTACATGAAAAGGCACTCCAACTCAAATTCCAGATCTACAACCCTATAAATTAAGAAGAGTGGATCGGTAATGATGATTTATATACCTTTAGTTTAACAGCTTTTAGGAAAATTATCTATTTTTGCCCTTGATCATAAACGACGAGCATCAAATTCCTCCGAAATTTTATCAAAATTAAACATTGGCTAGAATAACAAGCAAAACATCAGGAACAGTGAGAGTTACTCAGTCTGTCAAAAGTCATGATGTTGTCTTAAAATCATAAAAACAGGATGGGAGTGTGGAAACGAGCGTGTCTTCAGACAACAGAGGAAACACGACTCAGGGGAATTTATTCCCCGTGAATATTCTAGTAATTTATGTTAACATCAAGAAACAAAAAAGTCGTGATAGTCGAGTC
>NZ_JBJUDF010000329.1:0-23061 GCF_046067725.1 Planktothrix sp. | reverse complement strand
TGAAAATCTTGAATTTCTTGTAATTTTGCTTGAACTTTCCCTTGTGTCAGGTTAGATTCAGCTTGAGATAATCCCGATTCTAAACTGGGACAAACCCCAGAACGCCATAAATAAAACCCACCATTCCAAATGGCAGCCTTCATCAGTTCACTACTATGGCCGGCTAAAACGGATTGGATTTGTTCAATTAAAATCGGAGTCGAGGGTAGAGGCACTTCTTTCCCTTCAAACCCATAATCACTGGGACGCAATAATAATCGTTCAAAGTAAATATCATCCACCTTCGGGTGAGAGTCCTGTTCTGTAACTAGGGTAGAGTCTTTAATACTATGTTGGGTTCCTTGACTGGGTTGACGTAAGCCAATAATACAAGTGCGATCGCGGGGTAAATCACAACTGCCTTCTAATCCTTTTACCGTCATAAATTCTGTCACCCCACGCAATTGCAACGCTTCTCGAAACAAAGTTTCTGTGGGGGGATGGACATAACCACAAACCACCGTTGCTTGTCCTAAATAGGGTTTCCACATCAATTCCATCGTGGCTAACGGGGGACGTTTACCAATTTCCCGACGATAGGTGACTAAACGTTCCGCTTCTGGGAAATGTTGAGGTAGATAAACCAACCCCAAACCCAATTGAGTAAAAGCTTGTTGAGTTTGCACCAGGGATAATTGAGACCAATTCACCCCCAACCCTTGCCAAATTTCCATTAAAGGAATCCCTTCTTTTGTAGGCATTCGCTGACCCCCGTGTAAAATTACCGGAACCCCTGCGGTGGCTAAAATTAACGCCGTCAGAGGCGCTAAGGGAGTAGTGCGAGAGCGACCATCATAAGGACAACCCAACACCATTGGCAGAGAGTCAACCGACTGAAGTTGAGGGCCAATTTCCTCATAGGCATCCAACATTCCCGCTAATTCTTCACCCGTTGGACGTCGGATGCGATGAGCGATTAAAAATGCACCAATTTGAGCCGGAGTTGCCTCCTGCAATAACATTAATTTCATAGCTTCAGCCGCTTGAGAACGGCTCAACGCCTGACTGGTATGGGTTCCACTACCCACTTGACGAAGGAACTCTCTAAATCGATCACTCATGCTATAAAGTCTTGACGGTTGACGGTTAACCGAAACTCCAGGTTTGAACTTCAATTTGATCCTAGCTTTTTTAGGGAAACACAGGGGTTTGAGGAGTTGAAGACTCAATTTTATCCCTGAAGTTGACCCGGAAGGTTATCATGAACCAATTGCCAAAAATAGGCAATGGGGGGAATTTGCATTCGATCCGGTGTTGTCACAATGACCACTTCACGAGTCCAGGTTTGATCTGCATCCGTAGTCATTACCGAACTATTGATAGACAACTTAGGGTTTCCAGAGTAGATGGGTGCTAACCTTCGGACAGCTAACGTTGGATCACTCCGTGCTTCGAGTAAGGCAGAATAAGGTAATAAAGCGATCAGTTCACCTTGACGGATCACCCCTCGAAAGCCATCTAATGTATTAAGTTCTAAAACTGCATTGAGTTTAGCTCCAGCTTGGGTAAATTTTTCTTGAACTAAACGTTGCATTCCATAACCATCTTTAAAAACAACTTGCGGATAACGAATTAATTCATCCCAAGGCACTTGAGAATATTGGGTTAAGGGGTGGTTACTCCCCATTAAAACTTCAATCGGTTCTCGATAAAGAATATCAACAACAAGTTCTGCACTGGTTGTAAAAGAACGATTATTCATAATAATAGCAATATCAACTAATCCATCCTTAAGCACTTTTAAAGCGCGATCGCTTCCCAAGGATGTTACCCGTAACTGCACAGTCGGATAGGCATAACAAAACTTCTGCAATACCGGAGGTAGATAAGACGAACAAACCGAATGAATGGCAGCAACACAAAGTTCCGGTTGTTTTCCCATCAGTAAGGACGCTAATTCCTCTTTTGCACTCTCCCAACTTTGGCAAATTTTGCGAGCATAAGGCCAAAACCGTTCCCCTCCAATGGTTAATTTAGCTTGAGCGGTGCGATGAAATAAAGGTAAACCCAGTTCTTCCTCTAGTCCCTGTACTTGTCGGCTAATGGTTGATTGAGTGACCCCACATTGACGTGCAGCTTGTTGAAAGCTTCCCGTCTCAGCAACAGACAGAAAAGATTGCAGTTGCTCTAAACGCATAAAGACAGTTATCAGTTATCAGTTATCAGTGATCAGTTATCAGTTATTAGTTATTAGTTATTAGTGATCAATTTTGGGTGAAGAACTAATATCAGCCACCTCAAAAGCTGGCATGACAAAACTGATGTAGAGACGCGCCATAGCACCTCTCTATGCTTAACAATAATAGATTTACTGATTCCATTTAGTAGAAGGTGATACAGGTTTGAAAGAAAAGATACATTTGTAGTCAGTCCTTTAGAGCTTCCATCCTAATTTACCATTCTGATAACGCTTTTAAAATCCCTTGTTTGAGATCAGGATTAATAGTCTCTTGATTTAAGAAATCTTGTAAATATTGATAAGTTTCTTGACACTCAATTTGTTTTAAAGCTGAAATACAATGGAAACGTACCGAAGGGTGAGGATCAGCTAAAAGTTGAATTAAGGGATCAACAGCCGAAATTAACCCTAACTTGCCTAATTGTAATGCCATTAACTGCTTAATTTTATAATTAGAAATAACAGAAGAATTGTCCCTGAGTAAATCTACAATAATCGGAGTTGCTTGTTCCCGTAATTCGATCGTTTCGACTCGTCCTATTCCTTGAATAATTTCTTGGATTAAAGCTAAGTCTATTTCTGATAGAGAAGATTGATTGAAATTCAATTCAGAGTTAAAATTAACAAGAATTTCTTGTAAATAGCTTAAACTCTTAGAGGTTTCTATCCATCCCAAACAACGAACCCCTTCTAGTTTTAAAGATAGCGGAACACTGGGAGATTGAACTTGCTCAAATAATGCGGTTGCAGCTTCATCCGTTTTTAAACGAGCTAAAGCAAGTTGAGCTTGTTGGCAAACTTCCGGTCGAATATCCCATAATAACGGTTTAAGTTTTTCAACTAAATTAATATTTCCTAATAAATCTAATCTCAATCCTAATCCAATGACAGCTTCTTTTCTAACATTAGCAACCGGATCATTTAAAGCGTCTAATAAAACCGGAATGACTCGATGATCATGAAAACTTCCTAATGCTTCAATGGCGATCGCTCTAATTTCAGGGTTAGAATCATGAACAACCGTTAATAACGGGGTAATCGTTTCAGAATGAGGAATTTGAGCTAAAGCTACTATTGCTAATCGTTTACACTCTTCCTGTGTTAATAATTGGGTTAAGGGTACAATAGCTGAAGTTCCTAAACTTGCTAAGCTAATAGCGATCATTTCCTGAAGAGAAAGTTCATCTTCCGTGGCTTCGGGTTGACTCGTTTTGAGCAAATTAATTAAAGGTTCAATCACGACTTCTGATTTAAACTGACCCAAAATTCGAGCCACAAACCAACGCATTTCTAAATCAGCCGTTTCATCTTGTAAAATATTCAGAAGCGGTTCTAAGACATCGGCTCCTAAATCGGGTAAAATTTTACTAATTTCCCATCGCTGTTGAAAATCACCCTGTTGTAACTGGGTTAAAACTAAATTCACGATGGCTTCGGGTTCTTGTTCTGAAAAATCCACGTTTGATAGTTGATGGTTGACTGTTGACCAATAACCGATGGGCTACATCCAGCCCCAGGCTATCATTATTTCTAGTGTAGAATATTTATGCTCCATTTTAGTCATTCTTCCTTAATTGATGCACCTGTACAAGTCGTTTGGGAATTTCATACCCGACCGGATATTTTGCAACTTTTAACACCTTCTTGGCAACCTGTAGAAATTGTTCGGCGAGAGGGGGGGTTAGATGTCGGTGCTATTTCTGAATTTAGAATATTATTAGGGTTTATTCCCCTGCGATGGGTAGCGGTTCATACCGAATGTAAACCCTTAGAATTATTTACCGATGAACAACAAGAAGGAATTGTGGAAAGTTGGATACATCGACATCAATTTGTCAATGAAAATGGCAAAACTCGCCTCACCGATACCATTACCTATTCTCTCCCTGGAGGAGAATTAGCAGAAACACTATTAGGTTGGTGGGTGAATAGTCGTTTAGAAGATATGTTTACCTATCGTCATCAAGTCACCAAACGTGAATGTGAGAAAGGTTGATGATTAAGTCAGATTCCGATTGTCTTTTTTCTTAATCCGAATCAGTTGATAGGAACCTTTTTGATCAATCAGTTGATATTGATTGTTCAATCCTAAATTGTTTAATTCACGGGGATGTCCAAGAATTAATAAACTTTCAGAACCCGAATTTTGAACCTCTGGAGTATTAATATAGTGAATTGCATCAGTAAGTTCGGGATAATATTCAACCGGATTTTGAGTATAAAAAACTAAACTCGGTTTTTTAAAGCCAACCATGATTAATTGTTCTCCTAATTTTCTTTGCTGAACAACGGTTTGTGCAAGGTATCTTAACGGTTCTTGTCGATGATTATCGAGTAAACTATAGGCAGGGGTAGCTACCCAGACAAAAAATATAATAAATCCTAAAAGATTAATAATAAAAATTCTTGAAATTCGTTTTTGATACCAACTTATTGTTATTGCGAAGGTAGTCATTAACCAAATTAAAGCAGAACGATGAGGCAGTCCAGAGGTTTGTAAATCCGTTCTAAAATTGGGCATATCTGCATCATATCCTAATAATTTATAACTGAAATAACTAATAATAGCAGCCCCTAAAAGTAAGATAATATTGATCAAAATAGAAATAGAAAAGAATTTAAAGATATTTTTTTTAAAACCAAAATTAAAATAATCTTGATTGTTTTGAAAGATGTGATCATTCCAAAAAATTGACACTAATAACGCGGAAGCTGGCATCAAGGGTAAAACATAACTGGGAAGTTTAGTAACAGCTACAGTAAAAAACAGAAAAATTACAGCAAACCAAAATACAGAAAATAATTTTAGTTGTTGAATACGAGTTTGACGTTGCCAATAGCGACGTTTCCAGAACTGTGTTGAAGTGATCGCCACAGGTAAATACACAGAAAAGGGAGCAAAACCCACTAAAACCACGATAAAATAGAAATACCAAGGAGCAGCATGATGATTAACAACGCTGGTAAATCGTTCAAAATTGTGATAGCCAAAAAACGAGTTAATATAGCTTTCTCCATTAATTAAAGTGACTAAAATATACCAAGGTAAAGTCATCGCAAAAAAAATAATACTTCCTTGTAAGGGAAGCATTTCTGATAAAACTTTGTTTACTTTTCCAACATAAATTAAAAATGAACCAATAATTAAACCCGGTAAAACAATCCCAACAGGCCCTTTTGTTAAAACGGCTAAAGCTGATAAAATATAAAAAGCTAAATACCAGAATTGAGACCGATTAAAACCTGAAATTAACAATAATTTAAAAGGGTTTAAATTCTTAACCTGTTGCTTATTTTCACTCAATGGAGAACTATTTTCTTCATGGGTTGCATATCCTAGAAAAAAAGCCAATAAAGCCGAACCCATGCAAGCCGTTAATAACAGATCTGAAACCCCAATTCTTGCCCAAGCAATAATTTGAGGATTAAAAGCCATTAATGTAGCAGCCATCCAAGGTAAAGGATGTAAAATAACCGTTCTGAATTGAGGTTTATAAAAGGAACCCATTAAGCTTTGTTGTTCATACTTTTGAACAGTATAAAATTGAGTCCATTGAACATAATAACTTAAGGTATAAAATCCCAAACAAACTAGAATAAAAGCAGAAAAAGCGGAAGGAAGACGCACTCCCCACTCATTGACTCCAACCATCTGATAAGCAATAGCCATTAACCAATAAATTAAGGGGGGTTTATCAAATCGAGTTTCTCCATTAAAATACGGAGTAATCCAATCTCCCGTCACTAACATTTGACGAGAAGCTTCTGCAAATAAAGGTTCGGTTTCATCCAATAAACCTAAATTTCCGAGATTCCAAAAAAAAGCTAACCCACCGATTAAACCTAACCCTAAAATAGCCAGGAGCAAAAAAAACCAATGTGTTTTAATTGGATGTGAAAAAAAGGCTTGAGTCTTTTGATCTGAACTTAATTTCATGATTAACTGTAAGTACCTTAATGGGCCTAAACCGACCATTGGCTGTTGACTGTTGACCCCAGAAATGCCAACAGTAAACCCCCAACCAACACCCAACTTAAGAAAGGATATCGATTAGTTATTATCACCTATTCAGGGAATGGATGAACTGGAAACAGGATGATTGCCTATTTCCTATTTTTCAGACGAAAATTGCTCCTGGGTCTTAGCGGGTTTGATCATCAACTGCCATTCCTTGTTTTGAGGATTCCAAGCCGGAAGGGAGGTTTCCCCAACAATATACGGCCCCCAATAGTAGCGAGAACCATCCGGTGCGAAAACAATTAAAATATCACCAGATTTGAGGATTAAATCCTGGTCTGGGAGAGATAAAATTAACCCGTCTGTACTTCCTTCTTCGGGAGCAAAATCCCAGTGCACAGATTCAGCCATTACCAACGATGAACGGCTGAGTAAAGCCACACGCACCGGATGTTCCGTAAGGTTACTGACTCGGAATGACCCTTGATGATGACCAGGGGAAGCAGCAGGAGGGGATCGTTTTGGGGGACTCATCGTAGATTCATCAGAGGAAACAGGAGTCCTAGTGCGAACAGATGGCCTTGGAATAGGGGTTTGAGGAAATGCCGTGGATAAGGGAGTCGAGAGAGACAAAGCCACCTGTTCAGAGGAGATTCTTTCCGTTGACTGGACACAATAGCGAAATAAGAATTGCCTTAAACTAATTAAGGTTAATAAAATAGTTCCAGTAATCACAAAGGCAGGATACAGTTTAGCTTTCATAATCTTTCGGTTTAAATTAGATCCTGAATTTCATAACACTCCATACCGTTTTTTATGCAGAATACCCGTCTCAATCGACTTGTAACTGTTGTTAATACCCAACTCGGACGATGGTTGTTAAATCCTTGGCGACGGATTTCGCTGCTGATCATTAGTTTATTATTAGGTTTTGCCTTAGCACTATCCATATCTTCGGTAGCGGGACAAAAAGCCAATTTAGATGTGACCGTTGCTTTAACGTTATCTATCCTCGTAGAAGGAGTTAACTGGTTAGCCTATAGTAGTCCTAATCGTCTGCGACAATCCTTTTGGATAGAAAACCTAAATGCACTTAAAATCGGTTTGTGTTATGGATTATTTTTGTTAGCTTTTATGTTAGGTTCGTAAAACAAACATTTTTTAGGGTGTGGTAATTGTCGATGATAGAAATTCTGCAAGCTTGGGTTCATGGACACACTCCCCATCCGACAGATTTAGAAATTTTAGAACAGTGGGAATTGTCTAATTCCAAAGGAGGGAGGTTGTGGGGAATTACACCTGAAAATGTTAGACAGAAACTACAGGAGCGAACCGATCTTTTCTGTAGACTCTTCCAAGAGAATCTTGACTTTCCTTTGTTGTCTCAACAGTTAGAAACCCTGTGGAAGTTTTGGCTTCCTTTTGCGACCCAACTGGTTGAATTCCGTCAACAGCTAGGTCGTCCTCTAGTTCAAGGAATATTAGGGGGACAAGGAACCGGAAAAACAACCTTAGCAAAAGTCTTAACTCATATTTTGTCTCTTTTTCACTATGACACACTCAGCTTGTCCTTGGACGATTTATATAAAACTTATTTAGAACGTCAACATCTCCAACAGTTTGATCCCCGTTTAATTTGGCGGGGGCCACCTGGAACCCATGATATTGAATTAGGAATTCAAGTTTTAGATCAATTACGTCAACCGTTACCCAATCAAACGATTGCAATTCCTCGGTTTGATAAGTCTTTATGGTCGGGTGCTGGCGATCGCATTTCACCTGAATTAGTTACAGGAATTGATATTATTTTATTTGAAGGCTGGTTTGTCGGATGTAGACCTATTGCTCCTGAAATCTTTGATTTTGCACCTGATCCAATTGTGACAATTTCGGATCAACAATTCGCCAAAGATATGAATGAACAATTAAAAAATTATATTCCGTTATGGGAAAGATTAGATCAATTAATAATTTTAAATCCAGTGGATTATCGATTATCAAAACAATGGCGTATTCAAGCTGAACATGACATGATGGCTCAAGGAAAATCAGGAATGAGTGATACAGAAATTAGTCAATTTGTTGATTATTTTTGGAAAGCATTACATCCTGAATTATTCATCAAACCTTTAATTAAAAATCCCGAATTAGTTAATTTAATTGTAGAAATAAACCCCGATCATTCTATTGGGAATATTTTTAAAAATTAATAATCTCAGTAATAGGGCAATTACGAATTACGAATTACGAATTACGAATTACGAATGGGCACTCTTGCAATAAGGAAAAAATTATTTCTTCCCTACCTCTCCTGCTCCTCCTCTCTCCCTGCTCCTCCTCTCTCCCTGCTCCTCCTGTTCCCCCTGCTCCTCCTGTTCCCTCTTCCCTGCTTAACTCATTAAGCTCGTCGAATATTAAAACAACACCATTCTTGCCGACGCCATAAAGTCGCCACCACCCAACCATGTTGTTCTAAAGTATCAGCAATGGGTTTAGCTTGCTCCATTAAAATCCCGCTTAAAATCGCCCAAGTATTTTTCTTGGTGATCGCAGCAAATTGAGGAATCAAATCAATAATAACTTCCGCTAAAATATTACAAACAATACCATCAACCGGTTGATCTGCTAATTGAATTACTTGCAGTATACTGCCATCTCTAACAATAATTTGATCCGATGAAATCTGATTTAATTCGCAATTTTCTTTCGTTGAACGGGTCGCTAACGGATCATTATCCACTGCATAAACCTTTGATGCTCCTAATAATATTGCGCCGATGGATAAAATACCCGAACCACAACCAATATCTGCAATTACCGCTCCCTTGTTGTCTCCCCCTAACCGCATTTCTAAAGATTCTAAACACAATTGAGTTGTTGCGTGGGTTCCGGTTCCAAAAGCCACCCCTGGATCTAATCGTAATAAAATCCGATCCGAATCTTGAGGTAACGCTAACCAAGCCGGATAAATTAAAAAGCGATCGCCAATGGGGGTAGGTTCCCAATGTTGTTTCCAAGCGGTTGACCAGTCCTGCTCATCAATTAAATCCCAAGTCACAGCAGGAACCGGAACTTCCCAACACAGAGCATCTTGACGCAACAATAAAGACAATGCCGCTAAATCCAACAAATGGGCTTTTTCTTCCGGTAAATAAGCTGATAGCAAGCAGGAACTATTCTTAATTTGACTTGCTGTTCCCCGACAACCAAAGGTTTCCATCCGCCAAAAGACCGCATCCTCTAGCGTCGGATCACATAAAACTTTAATTTCCCACCAACTATTAGCCATAGTTTCAAATCATCAGGGAATAGGGAACAGGGAACAGCTTAACTGGGAACATAACCATAATGCGTAGCACTATATCAGGTGTAGGGGCAGGGTTTTCCTGCCCAGACTGACTAATCTTCTTCCACTGATAACTGTTTACGGATGACTGATTGCTGGTTACAGCGTTACCGTATAAGCATCACGAATGCCAGCGACTTTCATGATTTCGGCTAACAAACCTTCAGGTAAGGGGTCATCAAGGCTTAAGACCATAACCGCTTCACCTCGAACGATTTTACGTCCGACTTGCATACTGGCAATATTGACATTAAAGCTACCTAAGAGCGAACCAATTTTACCAATAATTCCGGGCATATCCCGGTGAAGGGTAAATAACATATAACGGGTGGGAGGCACGTTAATAGGGAAATCGTCAACGTTCGTAATCCGAATTTCCTGATCTCCTAATAGAGCTCCAGTAACGGAATGACTTCCTAACGAACCCTTCGCTTCCAAATGCAGGGAACCTGTGTAGTCCGTAAAGGCAGCATCACGGGTTTCAATCACTCGAATTCCCCGTTCCTTGGCTTCAATACTAGCATTCACATAGTTCACCCGTTCCCGTAACGCTTGGGACAGTAACCCTTTGAGTGCGGCAATGACGACCGCTTGACTATTGGTTCCTGCCAGTTCCCCTTGCAAACGCACATCAAGAAAGTCTACCCGACCCCCGGCTAACTGACCCACTAAATTACCGAGGGTTTCCGCCAGTTGCAGATAAGGTTTGAGTTTTTCCAACACATCGGGATAGAGCCCCGGAATATTCACCGCAGACCGGGCGGGTAAACCGAGTAACACATCCCGAATTTGTTCGGCAACATCAATGGCCACATTGACTTGGGCTTCCTCTGTAGAGGCCCCCAGATGAGGAGTCAGAACAATTTTAGATCCCAAGTCCCGTAGGAGAGAATCCGCTTCTAGGGGTTCATTCTCAAACACATCCAGGGCAGCCCCGGCAATTTGGCCATTTTTCAATGCTTCGGCTAAAGCGGCTTCATCGATCACCCCACCTCTAGCACAGTTAATGAGGCGGGCGGTGGGCTTCATTTTAGCGAAGACTTCAGCATTGAACAGATGATAGGTTTCTTTGGTTTTCGGAATATGCAGCGTAATATAATCGGACTCCCGAATTAATAAATCCAAGTCTACCAAGCGGCAACCAATTTGATCCGCCCGTTCTTGGGAAATAAACGGATCATAAGCCAAGAGTTTCATCCCCAGAGCTTTCGCCACCGCAGCCACATGGGAACCAATCTTACCCAGCCCAACAATTCCCAGGGTTTTCTTATAAACTTCTACACCAATGAAGCTTTTGCGATCCCACTTTCCACTTTTCACCGATTCGTTAGCATCGGGAATGTAGCGAGAGGAAGATAACATCATCGCCAAGGCGTGTTCGGCCGCAGCAATGGTATTTCCTTCTGGGGAGTTAACAACAACAATCCCTTTGCGAGTGGCCGCAGGAACATCCACATTATCCACACCGACGCCAGCCCGACCAATAATTTTTAAGTTATCGGCGGCTTCAATAATTTCTTGGGTGACACGAGTTCCAGACCGGATCATCAAAGCATCATACTCTGGAATAATCCGCACCAGTTCTTCTACAGGTAAACCTATTCTGACATCCACCTGAGCAACTTGAGAGAGGATGTCTATACCAACTTGATCAATAGAATCGGAGACAAGAACCTTCGGCATGATTTAGGCAAATGGGTTGCAATAGCAGGAAACGAAAGATCACCCCCTGAGAAAATCCGCTAGGGGGATGTTCGAGAGAGTCTTCATCAGCTTTTCTCTCTCCCAACTGAACGGTCTATGTAAATACCGCAGTAGGTTATTTTAACCGTTAATGGGGTCTATGCACTGGGAATCCTTGGAAAAAATTTAGTTTTGTTACAGTCTAAGGGAAACACAGACCACAGGGGAAGCAGGGGACACAGGGGGAAGCCGATCTTGTGTAGACTAACAATAGTATGATTGCTAATCTTCAAATTCTCCTATGAACTATCTGGTGACTGTCCTTTCGGATCGCATGCAAGCAGAAACCGCTTATGTGGCATTAGAAAAAGAAGGAATTCCCACTACTCAAATCACGATTTTAGGAAAAGGTTATAAAAGTGCAGATGAATTTGGCTTAATTGATCCTAATGAAAGCGCAATTAAACAAGTTAAATTGATGGCAACTTGGTTAATTCCCTTTGGGTTCGTAGCAGGTTTTAGCTTTAGTTTAATCACAGGATTAGAAACCTTTGCTTGGGCTGGAGAGGTGGGAAATCATTTGATCGGTGCTCTTCTGGGTGCAATTTCTGGAGGCTTAGGCAGTATTGTTGCGGGAGGAGGTGTCGGTTTAATTGTTGGGGGTGGGGATGCTTTACCTTACCGCAACCGTCTCAATGCTGGAAAATATTTAGTTGTGGTTACGGGTTCAGAAACCTTGATGCGAAAAGCAACTCGGATTTTAAGACCGTTGGAACCGGAAAATATTCAAGGCTACACGGTGGGGGATAATTTGGTTTAAAGGGGTCAAATTTTATCCTTGAATCGGTATAAATCACCCATAGGTATTTGTAATGATTCAGGATTGATATTTTTTACGTTCCTTTTAATTTAGGTGAAAAATGTTATCATCAATAGAGAAAAAATCTGATTCTAGTTTAGTGAAAATCGCCTAATGTTACCACGAGATGAACTTTTAAAAGGCATTGAAAATCGAGACAGTCTAGCCCGAATTCTCGATCTCGCAGAACAAGCCCTAAAAACCTGGGAAATTACCTTAACGGATTTTCTCTCTCCTCCTGAATTAGCAGAGGCTGAAAAAGTCTTTAATCGATTAACAGAAGTACAAATGGTAGCCTGGGGGGGTTATCCCCAAGCGGAACGTCAACGCTTAGGAATTACCCGATCTGAATTACCTTTGGATGTCTTCCAGGTCGAGGTTGTGGTTTTAGAGATTTCGGGTAATTTCCTATTTGATCCGGCGACCCATCGAGATTTTTTAGGAGCAATGTTAGGAACCGGAATTGTCCGAGAAAAAACAGGAGATATTATTGTTTTAGGAGAACGAGGTGCTCAAACCATTGTTACTCCAGAATTAGCAGATTTTTTAGAATTAAATTTAACCCAGGTACGTTCGGTTCCGGTGAAAACCCAACGTATTGATCCGGGGGAATTAAAAGTTAAAGAACCCAAGAAAAAGGAGTTAACAACGGTGGAAGCTTCCCTGCGTTTAGATGCGATCGCTTCTGCTGGTTTTGGAATGTCTCGCAGCAAAATGGTGAGTTTAATTGATGGCGGAGATGTCCGGGTTAATTGGAAGGAAATTACCCAAGCTAGTCATCAAGTTAAATCTGGAGATTTGATTGCTATTCGCGGGAAAGGACGGTTAGAAGTTAAGGATATTGCGGTTACGAAAAAACAACGCTATCGGGTTGAATTAACTCGTTATCAATAAAAAAATCACGAGGACAGGGGTTATGAAACGACTGTATGATCCAGCATTTGAAATCTTAAAAAAAGAAGTTCATCAATGTGCTCAAAAGGATTTGGCGGGAGAGGTAGGAGAAAAAATAGTTTTAAAACGATTAGAAAAAATGCGATCGCAATCAGGAGAACCTCTAACAGCCAATGAATTAAAAGAGTTAATGAGTGATCAATTTCCTACTTTTAGTGAAGAGGTTTTAAAAAAAGCAGCTAAAGTGAATCGTCCCTCTGGAATTTTTCCTAAATTAGTGTTTGGAATAGCAATTTTAGGAGGATTTACCGGAATTGTCGCCCTTGCTAATTTACCTTATCCGATGATTCGCTGGCCTGTGGCTAAAATGGCTCCGTTCTTACTAATTCCGAGTTATATTAATATGGATTATAACTATCGACAAGCGGTGTCGCTCGTAGAACAATCGGATCAATTAATTAATCAAGCAACAGCGATTACAGATATTGAATTAGGACTTGAAAAAGTTAAAAAATCTCAAAAGCACCTCGATCAATTACCTGTTTGGTTTTTAGGCTATTATCCTCAAGCTTATTGTTCGGTTAGGGTTTGTATTTGGCGATTTACCTTTGATGAATATGAAAGTGCCCGTAAGAATGTAGGACGCATGGAATCTAAAATTTTTCAAGAACAAAATGCTTATCAAGAATATAAAAAAGCTGACCAATTAATTCAAGAAGCGCAACAAAAATTTCAAACGATTCCTCCAGGGAATGAACAACAAAAAATTATTGCAACGTGGCAAACAGCTATTGATCAGTTAGACAAAATTCCCCCCCAAACCTTAGCCGGAAAATTAGCCGAAAAACAGTTACAAACGGCTCAACGAGATTTTCAACAACAGCTTGGATTTGTAGCAGGAAGTATTAAAGGAAATACCTTAATTGATGCGGCAATGCAATTCGCCAGTCAAGCCGCAAAAAGTGTTCAAAATCCGCCTCACACCGCTAACGAATGGCAACAAGTGATTCAATTATGGGAGGAGGCAATTGATCGTTTAGAACAAGTGCCAACGGAGAACCCTAGCTATTTAGAATCTCAGAAGAAATTAGCAGAATATAAAACAAATTTAGGAATATCTCAAACTCGATTACAAACTGAAAAAGATGCTGTTGAGTTAGTTAAACAAGCAAAATCTGCGATTGCTCAATGGCAAAAAATAGCTCGCTCTAAAGATCCTGATGTTGGCTCTTTAATAAGTGAATTAAGCAATATTATTTATACTTTACAACAAGTTCCCCCCGGAACAACGGTGAGTACAGAAGCTCAAAATTTACTGAGTTCTGCTCAACATACTTGGGATAAATTATCAAGGAATTAAGGAGTCAGGATTTAGGATGTTTTCTCCTAATTGATATAGCACGACGAAAAAATATGATACATTGAAAGTTTAGACAAAACATTGATATTTTGAGTCCATCCTGGTCTTGAGACCGATTAACCCTACAATTATGACTGAAACACCACAAGAGTCTTCCCCTTCCCTTTCCTCGACACCAGAGCCCGCAATAGATACGGCTCAATTAGTGCAGTTTTTACGTCGTAAACAAGGAAATTGGGTCGAATGGGGTGAAGCCTGCGCTCAGTTGCAAAAATCCGGTTACAGTCCTCAACAAATTTTTGAAGAAACCGGGTTTGAACCGATTCAACAAAATCAAGTGATTGTAGCTGCACAGGTTTTTAGTTCGTTAGTCAAAGGCAATTTAGCAGAAGAAATTCTATCTTATTTTCAACACAAAGGAAGTGATATTTTATATGAATTTCGGATCTTGACACAACCCGAACGAGTCATTGCTTCTGAATTCGCCAATCAACGTAAATTAGATGCGGATGAAGCTAGAGAATTAACAAAAGCAATGAAAGAATTCTCTCGGTTTTCAATTTCTCCAGAGGGTTTTTCTAACCATCCTGGGGATGTTTTAGCTTATCAAGCTTGGAAATCAGCACGACAACAAAATGATTTACAACAGCGTTCACGGTTAATTGCTAAAGGCTTAAAATATGCTCAGTCTCAAACCGCTAGAGAAAAAATTGAACAACTGTTAACGGATTTTTCAGTCAGTCCAAAACGGTCAGCACCTCGTTTACCAATTTATCGTTTAGAAGCGGAAGAAGATATTCCTCGTTTAATCCCCGTTGTCGGAGAATTTCCGATCACTTTATCGGACTTGAATGCGGTTCCTTTAATGGAAGAAATCGGGAAATTTCGCATTGTTAAATCCTCTGGGAATGCGGCTTGGGTTGCTGTGACTGGATGGCAAGTGGTCATAAATGCAGAAGATCCTGTTGCTATTTTAGGAAATAGTGCTAATTTACCGAATCCTTTACCGAATAAATCTGAACCTGTTTTAATTATTATAGATCGCGCGCAACGAGAATGGGATACGGATGCTTATTTCTTAGTGGAAAGCTCCGAACATTTAGACTTACAATGGTTTGATGAAAATCCCCCCATCTCATTACTTGGAAAGTTAATTTTAGTGGTGCGTCCACAGAAAGTATTAGATGAGGATCAGATCCGTGATGTTTGGCAAATGGATGAATAAAAATTGAATCGGATAATAGGGAACAGGATTAACAGGATTTTAGAATTAACGTTCTGTTTGTCTCTATCCCTTTGTCCTTGTTTATTTGATTTGATGTTGACGATACCAACGATAACCATAAACGGCACTTCCAATTATTAATAAATTAGGATTAACCCTAATAAAAATATTGTTTCTGCTCCAGTTTTAGTTTTAATTTTATCCTGATTCATGGGGAAACCTCCTTTAATTTAATAGCACTGATAACGGTAGAATAGGACAGGTGAATTTAGGGTTTTATTAATTAAAATTTTTTCCAACCTGTCCTTACAGTAATAAAATAGGATTGCTTACCTTATTTTTCGAGAATTAACTATTATTAATAACCCAATTATTCCTAACCCAAAAATCATTCTAGGTTCAGGAACACTTGTATTAGTATTTAATGGATTATTCGGTTTATTTAACTGTTCTTTTCCGGTTTCAAACTGACGATTAAATCGATCCTGAGATGCTTCTGCGGCTTTTAATGCTTGACGTTGTTCGTCATTCACTAGAACAATCATTGAGGAATAAGGCGTCACAATATTATAGGTTTTTGCGATCGCATGAATTCCATCTAATTCAGTTAATTGTTGATCCGAAGTTTTCTGAGTTAACCCCCGAACTAATAACCGCGCAGCAATCGGATCAAATCCTTGAGAATTTGTGGGTTTTTCAGTGTTTTTTTCCATAAACCACCCATAACCATCGGCTACGGTTAAAACCGTCGGTTTAGATTGAGGTGAATTTGCTAAATTTTGGGTCAATTTTTCGGTTGTCGCAATGCGTTTCATCACCTCAGAAATATCCGTTTCAACCCCACCTCCATTGTTTTGAATCATCTTTAATGTTCCATCTTCATAAGCAGGAGCCAAGGAACCTAAATGGACAATCCATAACGGAACCGAAAGCTGAGGAACTCCAGTTTTATCCTCCGATAATTCATAACTTCCTTCATCACTAATTAAGACAATACTGTCATACTGTTGATTTCCCTTTAACTGAATAAACTGACGTAACATTTCCTTAATTTGTAGAGTTCCATAAAACGTTTTTTGATTCACCTGAAACTGCTGTAAATTATCAATAAATTGAGGTTGATTTCCCTCTGGTGCTGTTAGATATAAATCCCCTTGATTATTCGCAAGAATATTGTTTTTAAACCAGTCCAAAGTTTGCGCTAATTCTTGTTGATGGTTTCCCATACTGCGAGAAGTATCAAGAATAATTGCAAATTTTTTCCCTTGAGGTAAAACATAATCTGTTTGAACTAAAGGTTGAGCCGTAATTTTGTAATCTGCTAAGATCACTTCATGGGATTTAAGCGGTTGTTGAGAAGTTGCTAAACTCATTTCTAACCAATCTTGATCAAAACCTTTAATTCTTTTATGATTGCGAATTCGTTCTGTACTATTTGTCCAGAAAATATTGCGTTTTTCTCCTAATTTTGGTAACAGCCATTGATGATCTTGACGCAGAACTTTATAGGTTAACCAAAGGTGCATGGCTCTAGGAGAATTAGGATTAGTTTGCTCCCCAGATAAAGATTTAGGAGGAATGGGAAAAGCTCGCAGACGATAATGTTGAGTTCCCACTTGTTCTAATAATGCGGGATCAACAGGACGTTCCCGTCTAACTTGAGAATTATAAACTTTTTGAGCCGCCCCTCTGGGGGAAACCGTAAAGGGAAAACGGGTAGCTTTATTATTGGTATCTCCTAACCAAAGACCTGTAATCACGGCTGTTTCAGGTAAGGAAAAAGAGTAAAAAATTTCTTCTACATCATTAGTTTGATTTTGATAATGTTCATAGATTTCTACCTCCGCCCAGTCTCCTTGTTCCTGTACATTAACCTCTTGTTTTGCTAACCAAACTTTCTTTTGATTAATATTCAATAATCCTGCTTTTGCTTCATCTAAAATTGCTGTAGATTTCAAAGCATATTGAATCGCAAGGCGTTCTCTTTTTTGGATTGAACAATCAAAAAAGTTAGCATAAAGTTTTTCAGCTTTCTCAGAGTCTTTGTCTAAATCTCCTTGATAAAGAAAGGGAGAAATTAGTTGATTATAGCTATTTTGAATTTTATCTAAAAGAGGTTGAGGCAAGTTAAAAATATTTTGATATAAAGCTTTAATAGAATTACTATCTTTCACCGCTCCTAAATAACGATAGGCGGATAAATAGGCATTCACTAATCCTTTACGGATGGTAGGGGATTGCGCTAATAATTCTTGTTTTTGTTGTTCGGTTTGGGGAATTGTTGCTAACTTTTCAAAGGCTAAACCTTGAGGTTGATGAGAAAAATTAATAAAGAATACCATCCACAATGTGACAATTCCTAATGAAATTTTGGCGGTACGAATGCGACCATATTGGGCTGAAAAGTTGCATAATATTCGTTTTCCTGAGTGAATATAAAGAGCAACAAAAGCAGAAGGCATTCCTAAAAATAGTGTGGCTGTTCCGGCGAACAAAATGGTTAGAATCAAAAAAGATAATAAGAAATCATGAGTGAAAGACCACCAAAGCTCCGTTAACCATTGAAACGAAAAGAAACCCCGTAGAAGAATCACAGCAAGGGGAACTGCATAATAGAAGAGAAAAACCCCCACATAGAACCCTGTAAATAACATTAAGCTATGGGTGGCGAGTTGAATTCCTGATAAAAATTGATAAAGTTTATTGTGTTTTTGTCCGAAGTATCCCCACAATAATTCTATAAAAAAGGCAGCAATACAAATCAGAATAGTTGAGAGGACTAAACGGCTGGCTGGAGTCAGTTCTCGGAAAATAAATAATCGCACCAGACAGAAGAGAAAAAGTGGCGCTTCTACCCCATAAAATAAGCGAATTAATTCAACAGGACGTTGGCGGAAATATCGACCTGCAATGACGGTACAAACGGTGGGAACTCCAATTAAAGCCAGGATGGTCAGCGTAAATTCTAGTTCAATATCCCCCTGAAGAGTTGCTACCATTACAAACACCGCCACAAAGGGTAAAATCCACAAATAAACAACACCTAAGAAAGTGCCATTCCAAACCCAAAAAATTAATTTAAACACCGAATGTAGGGTTTTCGTTTGATTCATATCACTCCATTGAGATCACGTTTTATGAAGAACGGAAAACGGATGCACTGGCTTAATTTACCAGTTTAACCATCTACACTTCAGCTATCAGTGATTACCCAATTTTAGAGGCAGAAATTTACAATTTGTTACGGTAGAAAGGAACAGAGAACAATAAAAAAGCCCAAGCTACGCAGCTTGAGCTTTTGCTTCTATGAGATGAAATCTAAAAACTGATGGGGTTTAATCTAAATCGAAATGACCGGTTCAAGTTCAACCGTGGTTTAGTAGCGACCTCCGCGATTACCACCACCACGACGGCCACCGCCACCACCACCACCAAAGTAACCTTGACCGCCGCCGGCATCCTCACGGGGTTTGGCTTTATTGACTTTTATACTACGGCCCATCCATTCTGCGCCATCGAGCTCATCAATAGCTTTGGCTTCTTCCGCTTCCGTTTCCATTTCCACAAAAGCAAAGCCACGCACCTTACCGCTTACACGGTCTTTAGGAAGCTGAACTCGTTTAACAGAACCATATTCTGCAAACACATTGGTTAGATCATCCTGGGTGACCTCGTAAGAAAGATTGCCGACATAAATAGACATGGGTTATCTCCAAAATCAAGACAGTGTAGAGGTTGGAATTTCGGAGAGAAGCCTGTCCAAACCAAACGGGAAATGCCCATCGAGACTACAAACAAAAGCTACAACCGAATTTTACTCTCACTGATTATTGTAACACAATCTGTTCAAAAAACAGATCCGGAAATGTTGTATTTTACAACTTAGTAGTGGCGGGAATAATTTTGTTTATTTCCCCAACTTCCTCGAGCGGGTTTGCGTTCTTCACGGGGTCGAGCTTTATTGACTTTTAGAACTCGATTCATCCACTCAGCGCCATCAAGTTCGTTAATGGCCTTGTTTTCTTCTTCATCTGTCATCATTGATACAAATCCGAAACCCCGTTTTTTGCCACTTTCCCGCTCTACGGGGATTTGAACATCTTTCACAGACCCATACTCAGCAAAAACTTCTCTGAGATCGTTTTCCGTAACGTTGTACGACAAATTACCTATATAGATCGTCATTACTTACCTCTTCGATCAAGAAACAAAGGGTGTGCAGTGATTGGAATTCGGAGGTAAGCGGGCAGAAGTTACATTAGAGAGCAAAATTGTTCCTGATGCCATCGCAAACTAGGCTACCGATATCTAATCTATTTAAGATAATAACACCTTTTTCAGAAAAATCTATATCTACCTTTTGATAGAGCTCGTTTTTGTTGCTGAGGTTCTCCAGGCAGTAGATTATTTCTGATTTTGATTCATAAATATTACAAAATGTAAAGATGGGTTTAAAAATTGACGATAATCTCTCTAGGTTAGGAATCTTCAGACAAAAATTGGCTTAAAAATTCGGTTGTTTGTAAACTATCTAACGGTTGAGAAATCAGATATCCCTGTCCATAATTACACTCTAACTCTTTCAATTTTTCAAGCTGGGTTTTGGTTTCAATCCCTTCAGCGACTACATCCATGCCTAAACTATGGGCTAAGGTAATAATCGTATGGATAATTTCTGCTCCCTCGGTTTGAGACTGAATTTTACTCACAAAAGATCGATCAACTTTTAAAGTACAGAGAGGAAATTTATGGAGGCGACTTAAGGAAGAATAACCGGTACCAAAATCATCAATACATAATTGAATCCCCAAGGTTTTCAGTTGTTCAATTAAACCGGCTTCATCACTTAAAATTTCTAAAAAGCAGGTTTCAGTAATTTCTAGTTTTAATTTCCAGCTTCCAAGCGGATAAATTTCAAACAGATATTTAAACTTTTCAACTAAATCAGTTTGTTTTAAATCAAGGGTAGAAAGATTAACACTCAGGGTCAGAGGTGGTAAATGAGGAAACTTCTGATTCCAGCGATGAATTTGATGACAAGCTTCTTTAAAAACCCATAAATCAATGGCTTGAATTAATCCTGTTTCCTCAGCGATCGGAATAAATTCACTAGGACTAATCCTTTTTCGGAGAGGATGATCCCAACGAATTAACCCTTCAAATCCGGCTATTTTTCCTGTATGTAAATCAATAATAGGCTGATAATATAATACAAATTCTTGTTTAAGAATAGCGTCTCTTAACTGATTTTCTAATTGTAACCGTTGCAAGGCAGGAATCTGCATGGCACTGGTTAAAACTTGATAACATCCCTTCCCTAAACGCTTAGCTTGATACATGGCAATATCAGCATCTCGAATCACTGCTTCCGGTTCAGAATATCCCATTGTACTGAGAGTAATCCCAATACTAACCCCAGTAAAAATTTGATTTTGATGAATATAAAAAGGATGTTTAAGCTGTTCAATAATACGTTCGGCTACATTTGTCGCTTCATTAATATCTTGAATTTTTTCTAATAAAATAATAAATTCATCTCCTCCCAGTCGTGCCACAGTATCCTTCAGCTTGACTTCCGCCGTTAAACGACGAGCTACACTTTTTAATAATTCATCTCCGATCAAATGACCCAAGCTATCATTAATGACTTTAAACCGATCTAAATCTAAAAATAAAACTGCATATAAATAAGATTTTTGATTTTTCGTTTTTTGAATGAGGTATTCAATCCGATTTAAAAGCCAAGTTCGATTCTTTAACCCCGTTAAGTTATCATGAAAGGCATCATATTTGAGTTTTTCTTCCCGCCTCAATAATTCTGTTTGTGTTTTTTGTAAATGAGCTAACACTAAAGAAAGTTCCATCGTTCGTTGATAAACTCGTTCCTCTAATTGTTGATTCGTATTTTCAATTTCTGCTTTAGCCGCTTGCAACTCAGCCGTGCGTTCTTGGACTCGCACTTCTAATTTCTCAAAAGCCGCCTTTAACTGCATTGCCATTTGATGAAATGACCGTGCTAAAATTCCTACTTCATCGTTGCGATCAAGTTCAATTTTTGGGTTTAATTCCCCTTTAGCGATCGCTTGACTCGCTTGACTTAATTGAATAATGGGGGTAGTAATCCAATGAGCCGTAATGACTCCAATAAAACTAGCAATCGTTAAAGCTAAAAAACATAACCCAAAGGTAATCTTTTGATTCTCATTAATCGGATTCATAAAATCACTTTCAGGCACAACAATACAAATTAACCAATCAATTCCTTTAGGATCTGAAAAGGGAAAAATCCCGACCATATATCGTTCCTGATTCCAATCAAAATCAAAGGAAATCGAGTTGTAAATCTGCTGAAGACTCTCGACATGATTTTGTAATTGTTTTGTGGTTTCTCGAATCAAAAAATCCTGACTTTCTTGTGCTTTAATTCTTTGCAATTGACCGTGTTTCATCTGAAAAGGATTGTGAATCGAAGAACTGGCAATCAACATTCCAGAGCGATCCATAATAAAGCTGTAACCGGATTGACCAATTTTTAACGAGCGAAGAACATCACTAATTTCTGATAAAGTTAAGGGGGTATCAAAAACGCCTAATAAATCTCCCTGTTGATTATAAATGGGTAAGACTGCATCAATGGCTAAGGTACTTTGATCAAACCATAAATAAATCGGACTCCAAGTCGCTGTTTTTGATAGAATAGCAGCTTTATACCAGGGACGAGTTCGCGGATCATAATCAGGAAATATCTTTAACAGTTGACCTTTTTCTCCACTTGAAGTTAAGGCATAGGTATGGTATTGATTTTGAGTAGAATTCTCAACGATTTCCAGATTAAACTCTTGATTTCTTAGTCTTTTAATTCCCAAATATTCCCCGTTTTGATTTCCCCATGCTAAATAATCAATCTCTGGAAAAGAATGGAGTTGCTTAAGAAAAAACGGTTTCAGGTCGGTAATTTTTTTTAAAGAAACCAATTTTGAATTCAAGGCATTTTTATTAATCTCATTCACCAAATGAGCCGTATTAAGATAGGTTTTCAGATGTAACTCAATTCGGGTACTGATTTCTTGACGTAATTGAGTCGCTAAATCATTAACCGCTTTCTGACTACTTTTATAGGAGAAAAATCCCGTCATTCCGACTGCCATCACAATTTGTAGCACAAAAGGAATAACGAGCAGTTGACGGAGTGACAACTTCACCAGTGTTGATCTCCTGTTACGTGAATAAAGGTTAGGTTCTGTTCTGGATCTATCTTAAGAAATAATTATTAAGCTCAACAACCTAATATTTGATTGTTCAAACAACAAGATTAAAGAACGATGAACTACAAAAAGACTAACAACCCTGAACTTAGAATTCCAGACCTTGCTGACATGGTTATGGTTTCTTAACAATGCTAACCCTTTTGTAGAGTGCGTTGCTCCTAGGTTCGACGACCTCAAATCTATTCCTCTCTAACTTAACACAGGGACAATCATTCCCAAGATTCAATCCATCCGATCTCAAGACTTTGAG
>NZ_JBJUDF010000328.1:0-6460 GCF_046067725.1 Planktothrix sp. | reverse complement strand
TTGTTGATGATCCGAATAAGTTTGTGAAAGTGGGTCAAGTGGTAAAAGTTCGAGTCATGGAAGTTAACGAGAAGTTAAAGCGGATTAGTTTAACGATGAAGCGGTAAGAAATCAGTTAAAATTTTCTTGAAATTAGGGTTTTAGTTCAATTGAATTTAAACCCTAATTATAATAAGATTAAAATGATTTTAGAATCCATTAGAACAGTTCGTTAATCGAGAAAAACGGTTAAATCAAGTTATGGAATTCATGAATTCTGAAGATTAAGTTAAACCTGTAAGTTGCGTACCCGGACTGTAACAGATATTAAGATTTTAATCCGTAACTGAACCCTAGTCTGATGTAGAACAATTCAGTTTATTGTTAAGACTTTAATGAATTTCCAGATTATAGCTGATCGCACTGCCATTATTAATCATAATCACCCCTGATGAGGCTAAAAGATGAACCGAATTCTACCCCAAATTTTGGCTTGTTTTCGCCATCGAGCGATCCGAACAATTTTCATTTTATTCTGTTTAGGGGGAATCGTGCGATCGCTTCCTTATTTTGCCCCGATTCATGCAGAAGATATTCAACAAAAAGATGTTGCCTTTGAATTTAGCGATCGCAATCATTTACCATTAGGAACGGTTTTAAGTTCTGATCAAAATCAGACCGCAATTGTTACATTAAGTCAAGTTTCACCTAATTTTATTAACGGAATTATTGCCGCCGAAGATCAACGTTATTATCAACATGGGGCGATTGATTATATTGCGCTGATTCGCTCTATTTTAGAAGCGTTTCAAGCTAAAAAAATTGTGAGTGGTGCCTCGACGATTACCATGCAATTAGCAAGATTATTAGAACCCGCACCCCGCACATTACCGAATAAGTTTGGCGAAATTTGGTTATCCTGGCGACTCAGTGCTGGAATGAATCAACAACAAATCTTAGAAGCTTATATTAATCGTTTACCGATGGGGGGGAATTTGTATGGCGTTGAAGCCGCAGCAAAAACCTATTTTAATACCTCTGCATCAGAATTAAATTTAGCTCAAGCCAGTTTATTAGCCGCCCTTCCCAATGACCCCACCGACTTAAATCCCTATGATAATTTATTGGGTTTAAAAAAACGACAAAATTATGTCTTAAAGCGTATGGTTGAAGATGGATATATTACTTCTATTCAAGCCGAACGTGCTGCTCAAGAAAAATTAACTTTCCAACCTAAACAACAAGGAATTATTGCTGCACCCCATTTTCTATTTTGGCTGACTGAAAAATTAACCCATTCATCCGCTTCTGATCCTTTGATACAGAACGGATCAACCCATTACATTAAAACCACCCTTGATCGCCCCTTACAGCAATTTATTGAATCTCAAATTCAACAAATTATCATCAGTTTAAAAGACCATAATGTTCATCATGCTGCGGCGATTGTGATTGATAATCATAGCGGAGACGTATTAGCTTATGTCGGTTCTGCTGATTATTTTAATACGGATAAATTAGGGCGAAATGATGGGGTTCAAGCGCTGCGACAACCCGGATCAACATTGAAACCCTTTTTATATGAATTAGCCTTAGCAGAAGGCATCATTCAACCGAATACAATTTTAGCAGATGTGCCAAGTTATTATGGGATTCCAGGGGCAAAACTTTACAGCCCAACAGATTACAGTGAAACTTTTTTAGGCCCTGTACGGGTGCGCGTCGCATTAGCAAATTCCTTAAATGTTCCGGCGGTCAAACTATTAGAAAAAGTGACCGTCCCCGTCTTTTTAGAACGATTAAAACAGTTGGGATTTCAACACTTAATTCATTCTCCTGATTATTATGGTTTAGGATTAAGCTTAGGAAGTGGAGAAGTGAGTTTATGGGAATTAGCAAAGGCTTATTTAATTATGGCTAATCAAGGCAAAATTATTAATCCTAATGTGATTTTAAGTCAATCACAGCTTATTGACCCTAATTTACCATCTATTGATACGGCTGTTCCCTGGCAATTAATCACAAATATGTTAAGTGATCCTCATGCAAGATCCTATTCTTTTGGGATTGATTCTGTGTTAAATTTACCCTTTCCGGTTGCGGTGAAAACAGGAACCTCTTCTAATTATCGAGATACTTGGACGGTGGGGTTTACAACAGATTATACCGTTGCAACTTGGGTGGGAAATTTTGACGGTGAAGGAATGCAAAATGTCTCTGGGGTAACGGGTGCGGCTCCTTTATGGAATCGCATTGTATTATATTTACATGAAACCCAAGAACCTGCTAATTTTTCCAAACCTTTAGGGTTTGTTCAGTTACCCATTTGTGCAACAACAGGGTTACGTCCGACTTCTGATTGTTCGGGAGGGATAGTATTAGAATATTTTGATCTTAAAAGTGTTTCTAAATATCATCAAAAATCACCTCAAATCAAATTAAATTCAGAATATAATGAATGGTTATCTCGACAATCTCATCCGCAGTTAACGAAAAATCAGTTAAAAATTATTTCTCCTCAAGCTGATGATTATTTTGTGATCAATTCAGGAGAAACTTCTGAATTAGAATTTAAAATTACCACCCCATCTCAACAGCCTGTGGAATGGTGGTTAAATGGGAAGAAATTAAAGCTTCAGTCTGCTAATTCTTTCTTTTGGTCATTACAACCCGGACAATGGACATTAACGGTTAAACAAGGAACTCAACAAGATACTGTTGATTTTCAAGTACAAATTGCGGATAAAAAACCCTACCATCGAGGTTTTTCGCTTGTTGATACTAATCAATAGACTTCAAGGATTTATAGCTCTAATAATTGCGAGCCATCTCCTCAAATCAACTGGGTTTTTACTAATTTTTAACTTAGAATATTGATGGGTTTACGATTTCGATCTATGTGTTATTTAGTTGATGAATGTGGAATGACTATTTAACCGTTGAAATCGATTATTTTTGAATCGCTGGGCGAACCAAAATCACCGTACAGTTGGAGTTTTTAGCGATCGCTTCTGGAATATTCCCCTGAATCACTTGTCTTAACATTCCTTCTCGACTCGCTCCTAACAGGATCACATCACATTGATCTTTATCTGCTAAATCAATCACGGCTTCTGATACAGAATCAGAACAAATACGGGTAAAAATGACATCCGTATTTAAACCATAACTTAAATCTTCTGAAGCTTGCTGAAAATCTTTGATTTCCTGTTGAGAAAGTTCCGTTTTTACCACCCGACACAGACGAATATGAGGAGATATACTTAACTTTGTTAATGCGGGTAAAAGCTGCACAGCCACAGAATTTTCTAGGGTATCTCTCACAGGTACTAACCAACGCCGCCAACCCAAAACAGGGCAACTGGCAATATTAAAATTCTCATCAGTTTGAGCAGCATCAGGAATTTGATTGTTTGCCCATTTCACTAACATAACTTGGCAAGGAACTTGACGAATCACGGCATCCATAACGTTACTAAAAATTCGATCAGGAGATGATTTATTTCCATGCCAACCCATTAATAATAAATCAATATGTTCATTTTGAGTTGTTTCTAAAATTGCTTGAGCGACATCATGAGCTACTCGAATTTGAGTATGAACCGAAATTTGTAAATGCTGTCCTAAACGTTCTGCTTGTTGTAATAAACGCCGACTTTTTGTTAACCGAATTGGCGTTTCTGAAGGAGATTGACTATAGGGAATGGTGATGACGGTTAAACATTCTAATTCATAATTTTGTTCTTGGGCGATCGCAATGGCAACTTTTAATAAAGTTGGAGCCGTTTGAGGGTTATATAATGAAACTAATAAACGACCATTTCCCGTTTGTGGCCCCCTCGTTTGATAGGCAATATAAGACGGTTCATAATGTCGTCCGACTTGGGTTGTTTCCCCACTAATTTGACCTAATTCGGCGCGAATAATATCGCTGCGTGTAATAATTCCCACTAAATGATGATGTTCTACAACGGGTAAACGACTGAGTTTATAGTGACCCAATAAATACAAAACATGAGTTAAATTATCATCAGGAGCAACGGTAATCGGTCTGGGGGTCATTAACTGATTAATCGGGGTTTGATCCGGTAATTTGCGACTACTAATTTGTGTTAAATCCGTTTGGCTGATAATTCCCACTAACTTACCATTTTCTACGACCGGAAACCCGCGATGGTGTGATTTTCCAAAAGCTTCAATCACTTGTTCTAAAGTTAAATGATTGGGCAGAGTTTCGACATTTCGTTGCATCACATCGGCTGCCTTTAATTGATCTAAAATGCTATCAATAGATTGATGGGCTTTAAGTTCGATTCCATTTAATTTTAATAACTGATCATACAAAGATTTAGAATCAATTTTTTCAGAAATTAAATAAGCTACAATCGAAGAAATCATTAAGGGTAAGACTAACCCGAAATCCGTTGTAATTTCAAAGACAATCACAACAGCCGTAATCGGGGTTCGCGCCACGGCACAGAAAAACGCCCCCATTCCTGCAAAGGCGAAAATCGCGGGTTGACCAATACCTAACATGAATTCTGATTCCCAACTTCCCACTAAATGACCCAAAGCAGAACCTAACACTAAAGAGGGAGCAAATAATCCTCCCGGTGCACCGGAAATCGCTGCAATTGCTGTTAAAATAAAATGGGCTGTAAATGCTAAAGCACTCGTTTGCCAAGGCAATTCTCCACTTAAAATTAATTCTCGAATTCCTGTATTATTTCTAAAGGAAAGGGGCAATAAAGAGACAACTAAACCTGATAATAAACCAGCCACCGCCATGCGTTGTGGTAATCCCCACTTTAACACCCGACGATTGAATTTTGAACCTGCAATAATACTGCGGCTAAAGATAGTTCCTAAAACTCCCGCAAGAATTCCTAATAAAATAAATAAAGGAATTTCTCTAGCATACAATAATCGATCCTGTACCGTTTCTAATATAATTGTTTTTGTGACATTAACACTGAGTTCTTGACCTCCTAATAAACGGGAAACGACCGCCCCAATAAAAGAGGCAATAATCGCAGGGCCAAGGGTAATTCCTGACACATCATGTAGCAGTTCTTCTACTACAAATAACACCCCCGCAATGGGTGCATTAAATCCGGCGGCTAATCCAGCGGCGGCACCACAAGCAATTAATTGGCGGCGATAATTGGGAGAAGTGGGAACCCAGCGACTAATCCAAGCAGCTAAAGCAGCACCAATTTGCACCGTTGGCCCCTGACGTCCTAATGTTAACCCAGAACCCATCGTAAACATCGTCCCAATGAGTTTAGAAAATGCCACTCGAAAATCAAGAGAAATCGGTTCTCCAGCCAACGCAGCTTTAACTTGTGGAATCCCACTTCCGGCGGTTTCTGGCGCTAATCGTTCGACTAAAAAACCTGTCAATAAACCGCCAATTAATCCCAGACTTGGAAGAAAAATCCAAGGAGGAATCCCCGCATTTAAGGATTCAGAAATTCGCCAAGAACCCAACCATCCAGCCCCTTCTTTTAATAAGAATGCAGCTAAACCGGACACTAAGCCTATTAAACAAGCTTCAATAATGGCATAACGTTTAGGAGTCGTGGGTGATAAAATTTTAGACGACAGAATTGAAATTTCTCTGGGGATAGAGATGCGCCACATAATGAAAATATAATTTTGGGCTATTGTTTAGGATAGCAGTGAAAATACAAATATTTTCATCGATTAAAATTTGTCGCTCTATTCACAAAAGCTACTAATATAACTTCAAAAACTTCGTTGTTAGGCTTCAGCCTACTTAGATCTAAAGCTTAACAACGATTTCTCTCGTTTGCTGAACAGGTGGCTCTGCTTCCTCATTTTTAAGAGGGGGAGTCTTTAGCAGACGTTCTCTGGTAGAACTAGGGAAAGACCGTTAATAATCACCGTTTTTATCAAGTTTAATTCACAGTCTTTTTGACGGAATTTCTGATCAAAGAAGCAATAGCCATCATTAATTAAAGATTTTTCAGGAAGGGACGTTGAAATAGAGGCAGGAGATATTGTTGGGTTCCTTCTAAAATTTTTTGTAGTTTAGTTTCCGAGGCTTTCATCTTTTTAGGAAGATTTCAACTAAAATTATCTAAGGCTTGATGTTAGCGGTTAACAACTAAGGCCATTTTTCTAGCCCTCTCTCGTTGGTTAGATTAATACGATAAAATCTAACTTTTTTCCCATTATCATCTTATCCCTATGGCAATTTTACATGGAAGTTGGTGCATTACGCCGAGTCGGTCTTTCTTTTTGTGGGGGGAAACCTGGCGGCGAGTTACCTCTGAGTCCCTGACTGATGAACCCATTCTTCCTTATCCCTTTGCTTTAACTGAGACTGAACTTTCGACTCAACCGATTTTACAAAATCTAGGGTTATCAAAGGTTTTACCTAATCTATTATCGGAAAAAATTATAGCATTACCAACAGATATTTCTGAAGATTTTGGAGAACTCAAACCCATTTATT